>NZ_JBNAGB010000005.1:145680-287479 GCF_049800975.1 Sagittula sp. S175 | reverse complement strand
CCCCCCGGTCGCCTCGCGTCAGCGAGGCGAAACACACAAAAGCTGATCCTCAGTCGAACTCGCGCAGCCGCGCCACGTAGCGCGCCAGGGTGTCGATCTCCAAGTTGATCCGGTCGCCCTCGGCCACATCGCCCCAGATCGTCACCTCCTTGGTATGAGGAATGACGTTGACGCCAAACCGGCAACCATCCACCTCGTTCACCGTCAGGGACGTGCCGTTCAATGCCACAGATCCCTTGGCAGCGATGTACCGCGCCAGGGCCTCCGGCACCTCGAAGGTCATGCGCGTGCTCTCGCCCTCGTCGTGCAGCTCGACCAGGTGCGCGACCCCATCCACATGGCCGGACACGATATGCCCGCCCAATTCGTCCCCGACCTTCAGCGCCCGCTCCAGGTTGAGCCGCGTCCCGGTGGCCCAGCCGTCCAGATTGGTCTTCGAAATGGTCTCGGCACTGATGACCACGTCAAACCAATCCGGCCCAAGCGCCACCACCGTCAGGCAGACCCCGTTGCAGGCGATCGACGCGCCAAGGTCGATCCCGGCGGTCTCGTATCCCGTGCCGATCCGCGCATGCAGGTCGCCACGATTTTCCAGCGCACGCACCTCGCCCACGTCCGTGATGATCCCAGTGAACATGCGTCCTCCATAAAGCCTTATTTTCGCCGCCATCTGTAAATAGAATGGCAACAAAGCATTCACACAATCACGCGCGGGGAGCAAGGCAACCGGCGTTTGGCGCAGGCAGCTTCGGGCAAGAGGACGATGAACAAGGCTACGGGTGACAAACGGGTCTTCCTGTTCCTTCAGGGACCGCACGGGCCGTTCTTCAACCGGCTCGGCGCGATGCTGCGCCGCACCGGCGCGCAGGTTTGGCGAGTGGGCTTCAACGCCGGCGACCGTGCTTTCTGGTTCCACCCTAAATCCTACCTGCCCTTTCGCCACGCGCAGGATGACTGGCGCGGCTGGTTTATAGACCAGATCCACGAAAAGCGCGTTACGGACGTGGTCCTGTACGGCGACGTCCGCCGCATCCACGCCGAGGCCGTCGAAGAAGCCAAGCGTCGCGGCCTGACCGTCCACGTCTTCGAAGAAGGCTACATGCGCCCCTATTGGGTGACCTATGAGCGTGGCGGCTCGAACGGGCATTCCCGCCTGATGGACATGTCCGTGGCCGAGATGCAGCAGGCGCTTGCCCTGTCGGATATGGAGGCTCCCCTGCCCCCGGCCCATTGGGGCGACATGCGGCACCACATCTTTTACGGCGCGCTCTACCATTGGTTCGTGATGTTCCGGAACGGTGACTACCGCAACTTCCGCCCGCATCGTTCGCTGACCGTGGTGCAGGAGTTCCTGCTTTATCTCAAACGCCTCGTGCTGATGCCCGCCAGCTGGATCGACCGCGTGATTGCCACGCAACGCATTCGTCTCGGCGGCTTTCCCTACCATCTCTGCCTGATGCAGCTGGAACACGATTCCAGCTTCCAGAAACACAGCCCGTTCAACACGATGCCCGACTTCGTCGAACTCGTCATCGCCGGGTTCAAGGAAGGCGCGCCAGGCCATCATCACCTTGTGTTCAAGGCGCATCCGCTGGAGGATGACCGCGCCGGGATCCGCCGCGCCATCCGCGAGGCGGCCCGCACCCACGGCGTCAGCGACCGCGTCCATTACGTGCGCGGCGGCAAGCTGGCGCAGCTGTTGAACGACGCGCGCACGGCCGTCACGGTGAATTCCACCGCCGCGCAACAGGTGCTCTGGCGCGGCATTCCGCTGAAGGTCTTTGGCAACGCGGTCTACGCCAAGCCCGAGTTCGTCTCGACACAACCGCTGGCGGAATTCTTCGCTCAGCCGTTCCGGCCGGACAACAAGGCCTACAAGGATTATCGCCGCTACTTGTTGGAGACCTCTCAGCTTCCCGGCGGTTTTTACTCCGCCCGTGGACGGCGGCAATTGCTGCGCCAGGTGGTCGACCTGATGCTGGCACCAGACGACCCCTACGACTCCTTTGCGCGCGGAACCGCGGCCCCGCGGCAACAGTTGCGCGTGGTGCACTGACGCGGACCAGCGCAAATGCTGGATTTTCCTTCGAACTGTCGATACCTTGGCAAAAAAAGACTGAGGCAGAACACAGGTCGAGGAGACCGAGCAGTGAAAAACTCCCCCACCCGTTGGGCGCGGAGCGTCGCCCTTCTGGCCGCGGTGTCGATTCTGGCATCCTGCGGCCTGCCGCGCGTTGGCCCCAACAAACGTGAAATCTACGCCGGTTCGGTGCAGCGCGAAGGTGACGCCTTCATCGTCGCGGTGAACGACCGCGTGACGCGCGCAACCGCCGTTGTGCCCGCGCTCGGCTTCTCCGACGCCTTCAAGAACGCCGCTGTCATGGGGTCGGACACGATCCGCCCTGGCGACACGCTGGGCCTGACGATCTGGGAAAACGTCGATGATCCGCTTCTGGGCGCCGGTGGCGGTCCGGGTGGCGGCGGTGGCCCCGCGCTTCTCGAAGAAGTGCAGGTGGACGGCAACGGCTTCATCTTCATTCCCTATGCCGGACGCATCCGCGCGGCGGGCAACACGCCCGAGCGTATCCGCCAGATCATCACGCAAAAGCTCGAAGACCAGACGCCGGACCCGCAGGTCCAGGTGCGCCGCCTTGCCGGTGACGGCTCGACCGTGTCTCTGGTCGGCGCTGTCGGCAGCCAGGGCGTATTTGCCATCGAGCGCCCGACCCGCACGCTGGCATCCATGATCGCCCGCGCCGGTGGTGTGACGATCACCCCCGAGATCGCGCAGGTCAAAGTGATCCGCGGCAGCCAGTCCGAAACGATCTGGTTCCAGGACCTCTACAAGCGGCCAGAGTTCGACATCGCCCTGCGCGGCGGCGACCGCATCCTCGTCGAGGAAGACACCCGCGCCTTTACCGCACTGGGTGCCACTGGATCGCAGGCCCGCGTACCGTTCGAGGCGCAGAGCATCTCGGCCGTCGAAGCGATTGCAACCGTGGGCGGCCTTCTGTCCGCAACGGCGGATCCCACCGGCGTCTTCGTCTTCCGCAACGAACCGGCGGAAATCGCCAATCAGGTGCTGGGCCGCGACGACCTGATCGGCGCGCAGCGTCTGGTCTATGTTCTCGACCTGACCCAGCCAAACGGCATGTTCATGGCGCGCGATTTCGTCATCCGCGATCAGGACACATTGTATGTGACCGAAGCGCCTTACGTGCAGTGGGACAAGACCATCGCCTCGCTGACCGGGTCGCTCGGCTCCGTGGCAACGGTGACGTCGATCGCAGATTCTCTGCGCTCCGGCGGGTGACAAGATTGAATAAAAACGAGGGACATGGGCGCGCCGGGGGGGAAACCTCCCGGCGTCTTTACGTCTACAACGGCGGGTTCCTGCGGCAGGCCCGAGTGCGGCGCATCCTGTCGCTGGCCGGGTACAGGATCAGCGTTGGCCTGCCCGCAAAGGGCGATCTGGTTGGCGTTTGGGGCCAATCCCCCTACGCCCATCGCGGCGAGAGCGTGGCCGCCAGTCGTGGCGCGCAATTGGTCCGGATCGAGGACGCCTTCCTTCGCTCGCTGCATCCCGGTCGCACGGGCGAGGCGCCACTCGGCGTGTTGGTCGATCACCGCGGTATTCACTTCGACGGGCGCACGCCCTCCGATCTCGAGCACCTGCTGGAGACCGACCCCTTGGATGACCATGACCTGCTGGAGCGGGCGCGCGGCGTCATCGGGCGGATGCGCGAGGCGCATCTGTCGAAATACTCAGCCACCCGGTTGGACGAACCGCCCCCTGCCCCGGGCTATGTGTTGGTGGTCGACCAGACCCGCAACGATGCCTCGGTCAAGGCATCGGGCGGAGATCGCGCGCGGTTCCTTGAAATGCTCTTCGTCGCGCGAGAGGAGAACCCGCACGCGCGCATCCTGTTGAAAACCCATCCCGAAACAGCGGCAGGCCTGCGCGGCGGCCATTTCGTCGAAGGTGACGCGACGGGGCAGATCAGCCTTTACGATGGCAATGCCTCGCCGTGGACCCTGCTGGAAGGCGCCACACGGGTCTACGTGCTGTCATCGCAGATGGGCTTCGAGGCGATCCTTGCCGGGCACAAACCGCGCGTCTTCGGACGCCCCTTTTATTCCGGCTGGGGCCTGACCGAGGACGAAGAACAATTCCCGCGACGCAGGCGTCGATTGACACGGGCACAGTTGGTGGCGGGGGCCATGATCCTCTTCCCGAAATGGTATGATCCATACCGTGACTGCCTTTGCGAAATCGAAGACGTTCTGGGCACCCTCGAAGCGCGTTCACGGGCGTGGCGGGATGACCGCCAGGGCTGGGTCGTGGCCCGCGCCCGGCTGTGGAAAAGAGGAATTCTCCAGAAATTCTTCGGCCAGGAAAAGCGGTTACGATTCGAAGACAATGTGGATAAGGCAGAGGCCCTGGCCCAGCAGACCGGGCGGAGACTGATGGCTTGGGCGAATTCCGGCGACGCACGCGGCGTCCATCTGGAAGACGGCTTTCTTCGGTCGCGCGGGTTGGGCGCTGACCTGATCCCGCCGCTGTCGCTGGTGCTTGATCCGGAGGGGATCCACTTCGACCCGTCGCGCCCCTCGGCTTTGGAAAAGATGATCCAGCAGCGCGCAGTTGGCCTGCGACCCGACCAAAACCAACGTATCCACAGGCTTATACAAAGCCTGGTCGAGAGCAGGTTGTCCAAATACAACCTGTCTGGCGAGATGCCGCGGCTGCCCTCCGGCTACCGCATTCTTGTGCCGGGCCAGGTTGAAGATGATGCCTCGATCCTGCGGGGCAGCCCCGATGTGCGATCGAACACCGAACTTTTGCGCCGTGCCCGCGCGCAGCATCCCGATGCGGTGATCCTCTGGAAGCCCCATCCGGATGTGGAGGCCGGACTGCGCAAGGGAGCCGTCAAGGATCCTGAGCGTTGGGCGGACGTGACGCTGGATCGCGTTGGGATTGCGGAACTCCTTGAGAACGTGGATGAAATCTGGACCCTGACGTCAGGCACCGGCTTCGAAGCGCTTCTGCGCGGTCTCAAGGTGACGACCCTAGGCGTGCCCTTTTACGCCGGCTGGGGGCTGACCCGCGATCTGGGCCTGGTTCCGCAGCGCCGACGCGACGGACCGCGCCCGACACTGGAGGCGCTGGTGCATGCGACGCTCATTGATTACCCAAGGTATTTCGATCCGCAAACCGGTCAGGCCTGCGCCGTCGAAACTGTCGTGCATCGCCTGAAACACGGGCCGATCCCGACGCCGGGACCGTTCAATCGCAGCCTGTCAAAGCTGCAGGGCGCACTGGCGAGCCATGCACACTTGTGGCGCCGTTAACCTTTCAGTAAAGAGTTTTAATCCAGCCCCCTGATAAAATGTTATTTTCAGAGTTGCCCACAGGTTGGACACGGTTTGTTCCACCTGGAAAGAAGATTACAAGCCACTGGAAATCCTCAGCTTTACGTGAAGGAAATGCGCCTCCACACGTGTTGGATGTCCGAACCGCGCGGACAAACATCCACAAGCTCAAAACGGGGCGCATCACGCAAGGTATTGATCCCCAAAGCACCGATCCCGGGGTGACCTTCGGCGCCCAGCGCCATGCCAGCTGTAAACACGTGCAACTCGTCTACGAGATCCTGCGCCAAAAGCGAGGCGGCCAATTGCCCGCCGCCCTCGCAAAACACGCGCGTCAACCCTTGATGCCCAAGGACTTGCAGCATTCCGCCAGCATCGAGTCGTCCGGCGGACAGGGGAACGGGGAGGAGCTTAGCGCCCAATTGTTGCCAAGCCGTAAACAGATCGTTTCCAATACCGGCGCCATGGCAGAGCCAGACCGGAACCTCCTGCGCCGTCCGCGCCAGATCCCCCAGCAAGGGCAGATCGAGGTTCCGGCTGGCCACGACGCGCACCGGTTGCCGGGGCACATCGTAACCGCGCACCGTCAGACGCGGGTTATCAGCACGCGCGGTGCCTCCGCCCACCAGGACGGCGTCGTGACGGGCACGCAGGGCATGCGCGGCGTGACGCGCCTCGGGGCCGGTGATCCACTGGCTCTCACCCGTTGCCGTGGCGATGCGCCCGTCCAGCGTCAAAGCCAGCTTCAACGTCAGCCATGGGCGCCCCTGCTCGACCCGCAGAAAGAACCCGGCATGGTCCTGAAGCGCCTCGCCGGCCAATACGCCGGTCCTGACCTGAATGCCGTTTTGACGCAGCCGTTCAAAGCCTTGCCCGGAAACCCTCGGGTCGCTGTCCGCGATGGGTGCCACGACGCGCGCCACGCCCGCCGCGATCAGCGCGTCGCAGCAAGGCGGCGTCTGGCCGTGATGCGCGCAAGGCTCGAGCGTCACGTAGGCCGTCGCCCCGCGCGCTGCATCGCCCGCCATTTGCAGGGCCATGACCTCGGCATGAGGGCGCCCGCCCGGCTGTGTCCAGCCGCGACCGACCACCCTGCCCTCGCGCACGATGACGCAGCCCACGGCGGGGTTCGGCCAGGTCTGTCCCATGCCGCGACGACCCAGGGCCAAGGCCTGGGCCATCCAGCGTGTGTCCATGCTCAACGGGTCGGCTGCGTGCTGTCCGGGCGCAATTCGGAGACGAACTTGTCGAAGTCATCCGCCGCCTGGAAGTTCTTGTAAACGCTGGCAAATCGCACGTAGGCCACGGTGTCGATCCGGGCCAGCGTCTCCATCACGATTTCGCCGATCTGCTTGGACGGGATGTCCGTCTCGCCCATGCTTTCCAACCGCCGCACAATCCCCGAGATCATCTGGTCGATGCGTTCCGGTTCGATCGGGCGTTTCTGCAAAGCGATCCGGATCGAGCGTTCCAACTTGTCCCGGTCGAAGTCCTCGCGGCGTCCGTTGGTCTTTATCACAACAAGATCACGGAGTTGCACGCGCTCGTAGGTGGTGAACCGGCCACCGCAGGCCGGGCAGAAACGGCGCCGGCGGATCGAAACGTGATCCTCTGCCGGACGCGAGTCCTTTACCTGTGTATCGATATTTCCGCAAAACGGGCAGCGCATCGGCCTGTCCCCTCGTTTATATAATTCCCGCCTCGATTGGGGGTTGCTCCCCCTTATCCACAGGCACTATAGGCCATGACCCAAGTTTTGGGTAGGGAAATATTTCACCCCCCACATGCGGCATTGTTCAATTAATTAATCACCGAGTCGCCCCTGCGGTTGTCCCTCTGATGAAGGCAGCGCACGCACAGGTTTACGCAACGCGCGCTACCATATCTGGTGTCCGGGCGCGCAGCGCATCAAGAGCACACCCGCCGGTTAACGCGGTTCTGGCAGATTTTAAGGGGCAAACCGGCCGGTTTTCGGGGTCAAACCGGCCGATTGGTAACATTTTCATCGCCCCACCCGCCCCGCACCCGGACAGCCGCAGGTTTCTGGTTAACCCTTGCCGCGCACAGCCCCGTCCAGCACCGCCGGGCGGGTGGGATTGCCCGATCGTATCGCCTGCTCACGCTCGGCCATCCACGTGACGATCCGCTCGACCGGCGGGTCCTTCAACGCGATCCAGTCGAGGCACCAGATCAGTTCCTGTTGCAGCACCTCGGGCGCAATATCCGACAGGTCGCGTGCGGGATCGTCCCAGCGCGGGCCGCCCAGGTAGACGGCGGCAAACATGACCTTGGCCTTGAGCGGCGGCGTGCCATTGACCAGAAGCGCCTCGTAGAACATGCGATGCACGTCTTCCCAGCGCCGGGACAGCCATGTCGGCAACGCATCGTTGCCAACGCCGCAATAGGCATCATGCAGCGCGGCGGCCATGAGATATTCGCGGCTTTGCCGATCCCCCACCAGCGGCGCGAAAATCTGCGGGATCGTGGCGCCGTCTGTCAGGGTCCGGGGCGGCGCGGTCCAGCGCACTCCGTTGGCGTCGATAAAGTCGATCTCGCCCTTGATCGCGAGAAAGGCGTGGTTGAAACCGTCGAGGAAGACCGGCTGCCCCTCCATCTCGAGCGGGCCGCCAAGGAAAACGCAGCGCTTGTCGGCCTGCACCCCCAGACAGGTGTCGGCCGCGGACTGCCGCGTCAGGAATTCCGGCAGGCCAAGCGCCGCGACCCCGGCAGCGGTGGCAACGGCAAGGAAGGCGGCAAGCAGGCGTCTGGACGGCATGGAAACGGTGAATCCCTTAAATCGGGCGCAAGCTAACAGAGGCAAGAGCTTGATGCGATGGCGGAATTCCCGCCTCAGGCGAGATGGGCCGCCACGTCGCGTGCATGTGGCCGGTCGCGGTGCTCGAACAGGTAGATGCCCTGCCAGGTGCCAAGGCAAAGCCGCCCGCGCGTCACCGGGATCGACAGCGACACCGGCATCATCGCGGCCTTGATATGCGCGGGCATGTCGTCGGGCCCCTCGTAGGTGTGGGTCAGGTAGGACATGGAGGCGTCGGTCGTCGGCGGCACGAGGCGGTGAAAGAAGGCACGCAGATCGGTTTGCACCTCGGGGTCGGCGTTCTCCTGTATCAGCAGCGAGGCAGAGGTGTGCCGGACGAACAGCGTCAGAAGGCCGTCGCGGGTGGATTGCGCCGTCCAGCGCGTCACGTCGCGGGTGAACTCGTACAGCCCCTGCCCCGCTGTCGAAATCGTGAAGGTGGTCTGCACGGTTTGCCTCTCTGGTTTTGCTTGAATCGCCTTACCCTTCGTCGCATCCGCGCCCAAGCGCGGCAACAGGGAGAGCGCTCATGAACGACCAGACCCCGCCGCGCCGCATGACGGCTGCGGATTTCCATCAGGATTTGTTGGATTTGTACGACTTTTACGCCCACGGAAAGATCACGAAGCGCCAGTTTCTCGACGGCGCGGCGCGGTTCGCGGTGGGCGGGATGACGGCAGCGGGGCTCCTGACCATGCTGTCGCCCGACTATGCGCTGGCGGAACAGGTGAGCTTCAACGACCCGGATATCCTGCCGGAGTATGTCATGTACCCCTCGCCCAACGGTCACGGCGAGGTGCGCGGCTACCTCGTGAAGCCCGTGAACGCCGAGATGCCCTTGCCCGCCGTGGTGGTGGTGCATGAGAACCGTGGGCTGAACCCCTATATCGAGGACGTGGCGCGGCGGCTGGCCAAGGCCGGGTTCATTGCCCTCGCGCCGGACGGGCTGACCTCGGTCGGGGGGTATCCCGGCAATGACGCCGAGGGGCGCGATTTGCAGCGCACGGTCGATCCCGAGAAGCTGATGAACGATTTTTTCGCGGCCTATGAGTGGCTTGCGGGCCACGAGATGACGACTGGAAAGGTCGGTTGCGTCGGGTTCTGCTACGGGGGCGGCGTGTGCAACGCCTTGGCCGTGGCTTATCCGGAGCTGTCGGCCTCGGTTCCGTTTTACGGGCGTCAGGCCTCGGTCGAGGATGTGCCGCGCATTCAGGCGCCGCTGTTGCTGCAGTATGCCGAGCTGGACGAACGCATCAACGAGGGCTGGCCGGCCTATGAGGCGGCGCTCAAGGAGCATGGCAAGACCTATACGGCGCACATCTATCCCGGCGTGAACCACGGGTTCCACAACGATTCAACGCCACGGTATGACGAGGCGGCAGCGGAACTGGCGTGGGAGCGGACGCTGGCGTTCTTTGCCGAGCATTTGGGATGAATGCGGTGCGCCCGGTGCGAGGCCGGGCGCGGATTGGGCGCGAATTGCGGGTCAGGCGTCCAGCTTGACCACGCAGGCGACGGTCGGAAGACCGCTGGCGGCGGATGCGGGCAGCTCGTAACCGCTGTCCGAGACGATGGGCATGGCAGCCACCTGCGCCAGAGTCTCCTGGCAGCGGGCAAGGTCCTGCGGCGCAACCTCGATCTCGATGACCTCGGGCTGTTCCGGCACGATGATTTCGGTCGCGGCAAAGGCGGCGGTGGCCGTTGCGGCAAGGGCAATCGCGAGGGCGGGAAGCTTGGTCATGTCGTTCTCCTTCAGTCTGGCAACCAGCAAAGCCCGGAAAAGGTTCCAGTTTCCCTAAAGCTTTCGGGAGACGGCGTGCGGGGCGGGCCGGGCGCAGCGGGTCTTCAAACGCTCCGGTAAGGAATCGTCTGTAGAAGGCCGTGGTCCGTGCGGCCTGTCCCGCACCCACAGTACCGTTGTCCAAGTCCAAGCGGAGGAACGCCACTTGTCCATCCCCGACTCCACCTTGCAGAAGGTCCTGACCACCTCGTCCGACCTGAGCAAAGCCTCTCTGGCCACCAAGATCCTCATCAGCCGCCTGCGGCTGGAAATCTCGAGCCAGCCGGCAAAGCTGTCCTCTGCCATTGCCGAGCTGCGGGCCTTCTTTGCCAAGCACCCGTTCGCGCAAAAAGACCTGCAAGCCCTCTGAGCCGCCAAGGAGCCCGGATATGAAGAATGCCATGATGACCGTCGCCGAGGCGGCAAAACGGATCGAACAAGGCCACGCGCTGATGATCGCCGGAGACGAGGCACAGCTGGCCAAGCTGCCCAAGGGGACGTGGATCGGCGGCACCAGCGTCTATTTCGTGACGGAGACCGGCGGGCGCGAGGATCACGAGATGGTCTTTGTCACCGAGTTTCCCGAGGCGAAGGCGGCCAAGACCCGCTTTGTCACCACCGAGGAACTGCCCTCGCTGGCCGATCAGGCGTTTGACAATGGCGCGACCATGATCCTGATCCCGGCCTTTTCCGAAGCGCACCAGCGCTTTGCGCTGGATGGCGCGGGCTACCCGGACATCTTTGGCCAGCCGCTGATGGGCTGGATTTCGGGCGTGGCGCTGGCGGACATCGGCAAGGTTACACCAAAGACCTACGACGGCACGACCGGGCAGATGCACGAGGATGGCGCCGTTCTGATGCATGTCGAGATGCCCGCGGGCCACATGGCTGACATCGACATCCTGAACCTGTTCGAGCAGGACAACGACGGTCCGACGATCCTCTTCGGCAAGGACGGCTTCTCGGCCACCACGGCGATTGTCGACGGCAAGGAAGTGAACTTTGCCCAGTGGGTGCAGGAAAACGGCGTGAACACGCAGTTCCCGCTGGTGGCCAACTACGCGGGCGCGATGATCAACGTGTCGTTCCAGGCGGTGGACGCGGATGGCGGGAAGGTCGATTTCTACGCCCCCGTCGTCGAAGGCGTGGAATACCGCCTCGCCCGCAATCCCGGCGCCTATGCCGAAGTGTTTGCCGCACGGGCGACCGGCAATGGTGCGCAGGAACTCAGCTGCAACTGCATCCTGAACTACCTGTATGGCGAGCTGGAGGGCAAGACCACCGGCAGCTTCACCGGGCCGGCAACCTTTGGCGAGATCGCCTATATCCTGCTGAACCAGACCATGGTGCGCCTGCGCGACGTGGCCGTGGAACAGGCCAACGTGGCCTGATGACTTAGGGCCCCCCGGCCCACCAAACTAACGTCTCTCTCCGTGGCGTCCCGTGCTGGCAATCTGCTGGCGCGGGACCTCTTTGTTTACGGCAGGGAACAGACCTTCCAACGCGGCGTTGAGACTTGGAACCCGCAAACGGAAGGACGACCCCATGGCACGCACACTCTTCATCACCGGAGCGTCGAGCGGTATCGGCGCAGCCACAGCACGCGCCGCAGTTGAAGCCGGTTGGACCGTGGGCCTGTTCGCCCGGTCGGAGGACAAGCTGCATGATCTTGCCGGGGAACTCGGCGATGCGGCAATGGTCCTGCCCGGCGACGCGACGTCGCTGGCAGAGCAGCGCGCGGCGGTTGGTGCCCTAGTCGAGCGATTTGGCAAACTGGATGCCGCTTTTGCCAATGCCGGGATGGGCTTGTCGGCTGCTGGCACCGAAAATGGCAATCCGGAGGAATGGGAAGCCTTGGTGCATCTCAACGTTCTGGGCTTGCTCTGGACAGTCAAGGCGGCCATGCCTCAGCTGAAATCAAACAAGGGGCACATGCTCATGACAGGTTCCGCCGCCGGACGCACCCATATCAAGGGATCGGTCTACGGCGCGTCCAAGTGGTTCGTGCATGGCTACGGCGGCAACCTTGCGCAGGAAATGCGCGAATGGGGCGGACGGTGCACGGTCATCGCACCCGGCATGGTGGACACGGCGTTCTTTGACGAAGGGAAACCCGACAAGCTGATGCCCGAAGACATTGCACGGGCAGCGGTCTTTGCCTTGGAGGCCAACCCGCGCGCCTGCGTTCAGGAAGTGTTTGTCATGCCGACAAACTGAGACGGGCGTCAGTGTTCCGTCTTGCGGGACCAGACGGCCTTTAAAATCAGGAGGACCCAAGGCAACCCGTGAAACAACAGGTCAAGGATGTCGATGGGGCGTGTCAGCCGCCCATCGGCCAACATCTGAAGTTTTTCCCACACATGCGGCTGCGGCACAAACGGGGCCAGTCCAATGGTCGCGCACAACAAGCCGACCATGAGCCAGTCCAGCCTGTTCACCAGCGACCGCAGGCCCGTCATGCGGCGAAGACCCCCTCGCCCATCAGGTCAATCATCTGGCGCGCCTTGGCGACAGAGGCCTCGGCCGCGTCGTCACGATCGCGCAGGACGTCGGCGCGGATCAGCGTGTGGGTTCGTGTTTCGCCCGCAACTTCGCCTTCGATCAAGGCGCAGATACGGTAGCCGCCTTCCTCGGAGATGGGCTGGGGCGTGATACGCAAGCCCTTGTATTCAACAACTTCGGGGGCGGGCTTTGATGCCGCGCCGCCGCCGAAGAGTTTTTTCCAGAATGCCATTTGCCGGCCCGGTTTATTGATCGAGGAACGAGCGCAGCTTGCGCGACCGCGAGGGGTGCTTCAGCTTGCGCAGCGCCTTGGCCTCGATTTGGCGGATCCGTTCGCGGGTCACGCTGAACTGCTGGCCGACTTCCTCGAGCGTGTGGTCGGTGTTCATGCCGATGCCGAAACGCATCCGCAGAACCCGCTCCTCGCGCGGCGTCAGCGACGACAGAACCCGCGTCGTGGTTTCCTTCAGGTTTTCCTGAATGGCGGAATCCAGCGGCAGGACCGCGTTCTTGTCCTCGATGAAGTCCCCGAGCTGGCTGTCTTCCTCGTCGCCGATCGGCGTTTCGAGGGAGATCGGCTCCTTGGCGATCTTCATCACCTTGCGGACCTTTTCGAGCGGCATTTGCAGCTTCTCGGCCAGTTCCTCCGGCGTCGGCTCCCGACCGATCTCGTGCAGCATCTGACGACCGGTGCGGACCAGCTTGTTGATCGTTTCGATCATGTGGACCGGGATGCGGATCGTGCGGGCCTGATCGGCAATCGAGCGCGTGATCGCCTGACGGATCCACCAGGTCGCGTAGGTCGAGAACTTGTAACCGCGGCGGTATTCGAACTTGTCCACGGCCTTCATCAGGCCGATGTTGCCTTCCTGAATGAGATCAAGGAATTGCAGACCACGGTTCGTATACTTCTTGGCGATGGAGATCACGAGACGCAGGTTCGCCTCGACCATTTCCTTCTTGGCCTGGCGGGCCTCTTTCTCGCCCTTCTGCACCTGGTTCACGATGCGGCGGAATTCCGAGATGTCGAGACCGACGTACTGGCCCACCTGCGCCATGTCGGTGCGCAGTTCCTCGACCTTGTCCGAGGAGCGTTCGATGAACATCTGCCAGCCGCGACCCGGCTTCTCGCCCATGCGGTCGAGCCAGTTCGGGTCCAGTTCGTGGCCGCGATACTCGTCGATGAACTCCTTGCGGTTGATGCGGGCCTGGTCGGCCAGCTTCACCATGGCGGAGTCGATGGACATGATGCGCTTGTTGATGCCGTAGAGCTGGTCGATCAGCGCTTCGATCCGGTTGCCGTGCAGGTGCAGGCCATTCACCAGTTCCACGATCTCGGACCGCAGTTTCTGGTACATGGCCTCGTCGGTCGCGTCGAAGGAGCCGTCCTCGTTCAGCGTGGCGCTGATCCGCGAGTCCTGCATTTCGGCCAGGGCTTCGTAGTCCTGCGCGATGCGGTCGAGCGTTTCCAGCACGCGCGGCTTCAGCGCGGTCTCCATCGCGGCGAGCGACATGTTGGCCTGCTCGTCGTCGTCCTCGTCGTCATCGCTCGAGATCGGGTTGCCGTCGGCGTCGTATTCCTGCTCGTCGGACTTGGACTGCTGGGCCTCGCCGCCGCCGGCGGAATCCACCACGGGCGCGTCCAGTTCGCCGTCCTCGCCAAGCTGGTTGCCGAAGGTGGTTTCAAGGTCGATCACGTCGCGCAGGAGGATGTCCTCGGACAGGAGTTCCTCGCGCCAGATGGTGATCGCCTGGAAGGTCAGCGGGCTTTCGCACAGCCCGAGGATCATGGTGTTGCGACCGGCCTCGATCCGCTTGGCGATGGCGATCTCGCCCTCGCGCGACAGTAGTTCGACCGAGCCCATCTCGCGCAGGTACATGCGGACGGGGTCGTCGGTGCGGTCCAGCTTCTCGGTCGTGCCGGAGCCAAGCGCGACCTCGCCGCCGCGTTTTTGTTCCACCAGATCCGTGGAGCCCTTGTTGGAGTCGTCCTCCTCGGCCTCTTCATCGTCCTCGGTGACCTGAATGCCCATCTCCGAGAGCATGGACATGACGTCCTCGATCTGGTCGGAAGACACCTGATCCGGCGGAAGCACCTGGTTGAGCTGGTCATAGGTGATGTAGCCGCGCTCGCGCGCTTCGGCGATCATCTTCTTGACCGCAGCCTGCGACATGTCGAGGCTTACGTCTTCTTCCTGGTCGTCGGACTTGGCGTCTTCGTTGTCCTTGGCTGCCATGCGGCTCTCCTGATCGGGGGACGGAGTGATTCGTTAAACCGACTACTTAAAGCGATTCGCTGATTCGGACACCCGTCTAGCCTTGTTTCTTTACCATTTTCTCACCGAAGTGAGGATTAACTGCGCCCCTTGTCGAAACGAATCGTCGAGAGGAGCGAATCAAAGGCGCTGCGTTCGTCCTTGTCGATCAGCGCACCGTTCGGACCGATGGCGAAATCCATCTCGCTTTCGTCCGTGCGGCGCCCGATGTCGGACTTTGCCCGCGCGGCCTGACCCAGACGCCATGTCAGGGCCTCGTCGGCCAGTTCTTCCAGATCCTCCACGGCCTCTTTCAATTCCGCCTGCCAGCCGCGCAATGCCTCGAGCTTGCCGAGTTCGTCGGCCACCGTCATGCGCGCCATATCCAGCGCGCCCGGCGTGCGGATGCAGGGAACCACCGCGATATGGCGCGCGGCCAGCAGGGTTTCAAGGCTTTCGGGACCAATTCGGTAGGCGGCTTCCTCGTGCACGGCGTCGGGACGGTCCTGACAGCGCAAGAGGATGTCGCGCAGCGCGGCGAGGTCGGGATCGGCAAAGCTGATCGCCTCCAGTTGCTCGTCGAATTCCGCGGTCAGCGCCGGGTGGCAATAGAGCGTGGCTAGGATGACCTCCTCGCGCAGACGTTGTTCGGCATTGTCCCCGCCCGAGGCCAGAAGCGAGGCCTTGGCCGTGGGGCTGGGCGGCTGCGGCGCATTCCACGCGCGGCGCGGTCCCTGCCCCCGCTTGCCCTTGCCCTTGAACCCGCCGTTGCCACCAAAGCCACCGCCAAAGCCGCCATCGAAACCGCCGTCAAAGGCGGGGCGCTGCGCGGCGCTGCGGTTGTAAAGCTGGTCCAGCCGTTCGCGGATCGCCTCGCCGTAATGCTGGCGCAGGCTGGGGTCCTTGATGAGCTTGATCCGTTCGCGCAGGGATTTGTCCAGCGCGGCGCGGCGTTCCGGGCTGTCGAAGGTCTTGCCCTCGGTCTCGTGCCGCCAGAGCAGTTCGACCATGGGCACGGCGGCATCCAGCACCGCCTGCACGGCCTTCGGTCCCTGGGCGCGCAGCAGGTCGTCGGGGTCCTTGCCCTCGGGCATCAGGGCGAAGCGCAGGGATTTCCCGGCCTCCAGAAGGGGCAGCGCAAGGTCGATGACACGGAAGGCGGCGCGCAGGCCGGCCTTGTCGCCATCGAGCGCGATCACCGGTTCCTCGGAAACGCGCCACATCAGGTTCAGCTGGTTCTCGGTCACGGCAGTGCCCAGCGGCGCGACGGAGGCGGCAAAGCCCGCTTCTGACAGGGCGATTACGTCCATGTATCCTTCGGCCACGATCAGCGGCTGGCCCCGGCCCGACGCCTCGCGCGCGGGGCGCAGGTTGTAGAGGTTGCGGGACTTGTCGAACAGCTCGGTTTCGGGCGAGTTCAGGTATTTCGCGTTGTCGTCCGGGTCCATCGCCCGCCCGCCAAAGGCGATCGCCCGCCCGCGCGCGTCGCGGATCGGGAACATGATGCGGTTGCGGAAGACGTCGTAGGGCTCCTTGCCCTTGTCGGATTTCTTCGACAGACCGCAGGCGACGAGGTGGTCGATGGGCACGCCCTTGCCAGTTAGCGCGAGGCGCAGGTTGTCCCAGCCCGGCGGGGCAAAGCCGATTTCAAAACGGTCCAGCGCGGCCTGATCCAGCCCGCGTTTCGCCAGATAGGCGCGGGCATCGGTGGCCACCTGCTGCTTCAGCGAGAAGCGGAAGAACTGCACCGCCTGCTCCATGACCTCGCCCAGCACGGTGCGGCGGTCGAGCTTTTCCTGCGCGCGCGGGTCCTTGGCGGGCATCTCCATCCCGGCCTCGGTGGCCAGCAATTCGATTGCCTCCATAAAGCTGACGTTGTCCAGCTTCTGGGTAAAGCTGATGGCGTCACCCTTCTCGTGGCACCCGAAGCAGTAGTAGAACCCCTTGCGGTCATCGACGTGAAAGGACGCGGTCTTCTCGTGGTGAAAGGGGCACGGCGCCCAGAGGTCGCCCTTGCCCGGCTGGGATTTGCGCTTGTCCCACATGACTTTGCGCCCCACCACGTCGGAGAGGCTGATGCGATTGCGCAATTCGTCCAGGAAACCGGGGGGGAGGCTCATGTCGTGCAGTATCCGACGTCAGAGGGGCGATTCTCAAGAGGCATAAGGCAGGTCAGCGGTGGCTGGCCTGCCTTGTTGATTCAGACTGTCCAAGATCGGGCGCGGATCGGGCCCGGATCAAACGCGGATCGGGCGGTCAGAGCCCTTCGCACTGCTTGCGCGCGGCGGCGCCAAGCTCGTGGTTCAGGTGTTCGTCCGGCAGGGCAAAGACGAAATCGACCAGCTGATCGGCGGCCTCGCGGCCCATGTCGGGGCGCAGGGTGCGGCGCACGGCGGCCTTGGTCTCGCCCAGCTTGCGGCTGTCCACGGCGAGGTTGAACCAGGCTTCGGTCTGGGCGCATTTGTCCAGCTCGTCCTCGGCCAAAACGGGCGCGGCGATCAGGCCGATGAACAGGGCGACAACCAGTTTGCGCATGGGAACGACTCCGAAACCTAAGGGGTTAAGGGGGTTCTAGTGCACCGAGGCCCGCGCGGCAACGGCTGCCATGGCGTCGGCGATTTCATGCACAATCGTCCGCGCCATGGAACGGAAGCCCCTGATCCTGAAGCCATTTTCGATGCGATGCAGGAGGATGTGCGCGTGCTGCAATTGCGTCCGCGCGCAGGCCTCAGGCGGGAAAGCGCCGGGCGAGAATTCGACGGGGATCAGGCGGGCAAGGACATGGCGCGCGTCGTCGCCGGTCAGGTCCAGCGTCACCCAGCCATCGGTCTGGTCGGTCAGCGCGGCGTGGGGCGTCAGCGCGTCGTCGGGCGCAGGACCGATCAGGAAGGCCTGCCCGCGTCCGGTCCAGACGATGGTGGTGTCGCCCTCGGTCAGGCATTGGCCGGGCGCAGGAAAGGTCACGCCATACGCCTTGCGCAGCGCGTCGGTGAGGGCCTGCACCTGCCCCTGGAACGGCATGAGCGAGGTCATGGTCCGGGCCGGGGCCTCGGTCAGGGAGCAGGTGCCGTGGGTGACCGGGGTCAGGCCGTGGGCAGCGGATCGGGCGTTCAGGTCAACCACGCAGGCGTCCTCCGGTCGGGTCGAAGGCCACCGGGTGTGTGACCTCGCAAAGGGTGTCGATGCCGCGCAGGTGATCCACGAGGCGGACGGTCTCGCCATGGCGGCTGTGGCCGTTCAGCAGGAAGGCCAGCGCGCGCTCTTCCTTCAGCGTCGGGGAGTGGCAGACCGAGGTGGTGTAGCCCTGATCCTCGGCGCTGACCGGCTGCGCATCGGGCGCAAAGAGGTGCCCCCCGGCGGTGAGCCTGCCGCCGTTCAGCGGGCGCAGGCCGACCATTTCCTCGCGGTCTTCCAGCAGTCCGGGGCGGTGCGCCATGACCTTGCCGATGCAGTCCTTCGCCGCGATCATCCGCCCCATGCCGATGTCATGCGCCGTGGTGCGGCCATGGATCTCGGCGTGGGTGATGTGGCCCTTCTCGATGCGCAGGACATTCAGCGCCTCAAGGCCATAGGGGCCACCGTCCAGCGCCTCGGCCCGCTGCACGAGGATGTCCCAGAGGCTGGCGCCATAACGCGACGGCACCGCCAGTTCATAGGCGTGCTCGCCCGAGAACGAGATGCGGAACAGGCGCGCGGGCGTGCCGCCGATGCTGACGGGACCGTTCGCCATGAAGGGAAACGCGGCGCCGTCGACGGGCCTGTCCAGCAGCCCGTTCAGCAGCGCCCGCGCCTGCGGCCCCGCGACGGCGAATTGCGCCCAAGCTTCGGTGACCGAGACAAAGCGCACGTCCCAGCCGCGGCAATAGGCCTGTTTCACCCAGTCGAGGTGGCGCATCACCTGCCCGGCGGCGGCGGTGGTGGTGGTCATCAGCCATTGGCTGTCGGACAGGCGCGCCGTGGTGCCGTCGTCCATGACGAAGCCGTCCTCGCGCAGCATCAGTCCGTAGCGGGTGCGTCCCGGTTTCAGCGTGGAAAACGTGTTGGTGTAGACGAGATCGAGGAACCGCCCCACGTCCGCGCCCTGCAGGTCGATCTTGCCGAGGGTCGAGACGTCGCAGACGCCGACGCGCTCGCGGACCATGGTGACCTCGCGGTCGCAGGCGGGCCGCCAGTGTTTCTCGCCCCGCACCGGGAAGTAGGACGGGCGATACCACAGACCGGCCTCGGCCATGGGCGCACCGCGCCGGATGCTGGCCTCATGCGAGGTGAGGAAACGTTCCGGGGCAAAGGTCTTGCCCTGCCCGCCCGCGCCCAGCGCGGCGATGGCAACGGGGCTGTAGGGCGGGCGAAAGGTGGTGGTGCCGGTCGCGGGAATGTCGCGGCCCGTGGCATCGGCAAGGACCGCGAGGGCCGAGACATTGGACGACTTGCCCTGATCGGTGGCCATGCCCTGCGTGGTGTAGCGCTTCATGTGCTCGACCGAGGCGTAGTTCTCGGCGGCGGCCTGTTTCACGTCCTTAACCGTCACGTCGTTCTGGAAATCCAGCCACGCGCGCCCCTTGCCGGGAACGGCCCAAAGCTGGCGGAGGCGGGGTTCCGTTCCCTCCGCTTCGGGAATCGTCGGCAGGTCGGCGGTCAGGCCCAGCGCCTGCGCGGCATCCCGGCCTGCCTCGGCGCCTTCGCGCAGGCAGGCCGCGGTGGAGAACGTGCCTTTGGCCGCGCCCGCGACGGTCATGCCCGGAACATGGCGGGCCGAAGGGACAAAGGCCGCGATGTCCTCGCGCCAGTCGGGCCGCGCGCCCATGTGGCAGGTCAGATGCAGCGACGGGTTGTAGCCGCCCGAGACACCCAGCGCATCGACATACAGATCGTCGCGCCGCCCGTCCGGGGCGCGCAAGGTGATGCCGGCCAGCCGTTGCCGCCCGTGTGTGCCGCAAACCTGCCAGCCGGGATAAAACGGCACGTCGCCCGCAAGGTTCTGCGCGTCGTGCCGGCTGTCAACGAGGGCCGCGACGTTCAGCCCGGCGCGCGCCATGTCGCGCGCGGTGCGGTGGCCATCGTCGTTGTTGGTGAACACGGCCACATGCCGCCCCGGAACCGTGCCGTACCGGTGCAGATACCCCCGCAGCGAGGACGCCAGCATCACGCCGGGACGGTCGTTGTCGCGGAAAGCCACGGGCCGCTCCAGAGCGCCCGCCGCCAGAACCGCGCGCTTTGCCACGATGCGCCAGAAGCATTCCAGCGGCGCGCCCCCCGGATCGGCGCGGTGCTGCGCGACACGCTCCAGCGCGCCATAGGTGCCGCCGTCATAAGCGCCCGTCACCGTGGTGCGCGGCATGAGGCGGACGTTGTCCATCTGGCGCAGGCGGTCGATGATCCCGGCGGCCCAGAGATGCCCGGGCTGGCCATCGACCTGCGCGTCCTCGGCCAGCAGGCGACCGCCGAACGTAGGCTCTTCGCCGCAAAGGATCACCTGCGCCCCGGCCTCTGCCGCCGTCACGGCGGCCATCAGCCCGGCCGGGCCACCACCGATCACCAGCAGGTCACAGAAGGCAAAGGCCCGTTCATAGCGGTCCCCGTCGGGCTGCCCCGACAGCGCGCCCAGCCCGGCGGCGCGACGGATCAGCGGCTCGTAGACCCTCTCCCAGAAGGGTTTGGGCCACATGAAGGTCTTGTAATAGAACCCGGCCCCGAGGAAGGGCGCGGCGAGGTCGTTCAGGCTGAGCAGGTCCAGCGCCAGCGAGGGCCAGCGGTTCTGGCTGCGCGCCACCAGCCCGTCGTACAGTTCCTGCACCGTGGCGCGGGTGTTGGGATCGGCCCCGGCCCCCTGCCCCACGGTGACCAGCGCATTGGGTTCGGCAGAGGTATCGGTCAGCACGCCGCGCGGGCGGTGGTACTTGAAGCTGCGCCCCAGCAGCGCCACCCCCTCGCCCATCAGCGCCGAGGCCAGCGTGTCCCCGGCGAACCCCTGATAGCCCCGCCCGTCAAAGCGAAAGCCCAGCGCCGCATCGCGGTCGACCCGCCCGTACCCCTCAAGCCTCATCGACGGCCTCCACCACGGACACCGCCTGCACGGCATGCGTTACAGTATCACGCTCCACCACCAGCCATGAGCAGCACCCGGCCTCGTGATACCAAAGCTCGCGGGTCATCCCCGCCGGATTGTCGCGCAGGTGCAGCCAGTCGGACCAGGCCTTGGGGTCGTTTCCCGAGGGGCGGTCCAGCATCGAGGCCGCGCCCTGGTAGTAGAACTCGCGGCGGTCGCGTTCACCGCACAGGGGACAGGTCAGGCGCATGTGGTCTCCATCGTCATCTCCGGCACAGGGAGTCGTCGGTCTTGTACAACTTGTAGAGGATGGTCTGGCCCACCTCCGGCGCGAGGTTGCGCGCCGTTACGCAATTGTCGCGTCCGATGGTCAGGTCAGAGGTGCCGAGCGTGATGGTCCTCTCGTCCCAATGCAGGATCAGCGCCGAGCCGCCCTTGCATCCCGTCGGCCTGCACAGCGTGTCCAGCCCCGCCAGCCCGCCACATTCGAGGAAGTCATAGGACCCCGCCCCGCGCCATGCGGCGACCAGCGTCATCCTGCGCGGGCCAGAAGCCGGAACGGGCCCCAGATCGGCGGCAAGTATGGGGAGGTCGGGCGCGTCCGGCTCTACCGCGGCCATCAGGTCGATCATCGTGATGAAGCAGCCCTCGGGTGCAGCGTCTGGTGCCGTGACCTGCGCGCAGACCGGGCCTGCCAGCGACAGGCAGGCCAGCAGCGACAAGGCCGGTGCCGACAGTCTTACCCGCACAGGCCATCCTCGACCTTGTCGAGGCGATAAGCCGTGGCCTGCCCCGGCGCCTCTGCCAGATCGCGGCCACCGGAGCATTCCGCGCCCGGCGAGACGATGAACCGCCCAGTCCGGAAGGTCAGGCCCTGCGCGTCCGACGAGGTGATCTCTATCGCGTCATTGCCGCACCACGAGGTGCAGATGGTCAGCCCTCCGTCGCCGTCGCGGCAGGTGACCGCCATCATCAGGATCTGATCGGTCGGCGCCGCGTCCCGTTTCAGGACCGACATCGACGCGGCCCGCATGAAATCGTTGATCTGGTCGGGCTGGATCCACATCGAGATCCCCTCGACCCATTGTTGCGGCTGCGCGGCGAGATGCGCCTCGTCGTAGATCCGCATGTAGCAGCCGGGCATGGGGTCGGCACTCGCCTGCATGGCCGTCAGGACAAGCGCCAGACCGGCCATGCTGTGCCTGGTAAAAAAGCGTTTCATTTCAATCTCCGTCTTCAATGCAAATTGTGCTGGCTGCCGGTGCCTTCCTCGTCCATCAGGCCGCGCCCGGTGTCGAAGCGGTCCAGCCGAAAGCGCGCAGCGGGCGCATGCGGGCGATCGGTGGCCATCAGGTGGGCAAAGGAAAAGCCCGAGCCCGGCACGGCCTTGAACCCGCCGTAACACCAGCCGCAGTTGAGGTAGAGCCCCTCGACCCCGGTCTTGTCGATGATGGGCGAGCCGTCGGGCGACATGTCCATGATGCCGCCCCAGCTGCGCAGGATGCGGGCCTTGCCGATCATCGGCATGAGGGTCATGCCCGCCTCCATGACGTGTTCCACCATGGGCAGGTTGCCGCGCGCCGCGTAGGAGGCGTAGAAATCGAGGTCGCCGCCAAAGACCAGCCCGCCCTTGTCGGATTGCGAGATGTAGAAATGCCCCATGCCGAAGGTCACGACGTGGTCGATCACCGGCTTTATGCCTTCGGTGACAAAGGCTTGCAGGACATGGCTTTCGATGGGCAGGCGCATCCCGGCCATGGCGGCCACCTGCGATGACCGCCCCGCGACGACGATGCCGACCTTCTTGGCCCGGATCGCGCCGCGCGTGGTCTGGACGCCGGTGACGCGCCCGCCGGATATGTCGATGCCGGTGACCTCGCAGTTCTGGATCAGGTCGACGCCGCGCCGGTCGGCGCCGCGCGCGTAGCCCCAGGCCACCGCGTCATGACGCGCCGTGCCGCCGCGCCGGTGCAGCAGCCCGCCGTAGATCGGAAACCGCCCGTTGTCGAAGTCGAGGTAAGGCACCATGCGGCGCACCTCTTCGCGGGTCAGCAGCTCGGCATCATCGCCCTGATTGCGCATGGCATTGCCGCGCCGGGCAAAGGCATCGCGCTGGCCGTCGGAATGGCACAGGTTCAGCACCCCGCGCTGGCTCATCATGGTGTTGAAGTTCAGCTCCTGCTCCATGCCCTCCCACAGCTTCAGGGAATGGGAGTAGAATTCAGAGTTGCCGGGCAGCCCGTAGTTTGCGCGCACGATGGTGGTGTTGCGCCCGACGTTGCCACCGCCAAGGTAGCCCTTTTCCAGCACGGCGATATTGGTCAGCCCGTGCTCCTTGGCCAGGTAGAAGGCCGTCGCCAGCCCGTGACCGCCGCCGCCGATGATGAGGGCGTCATACTCGGCCTGCGGCGCGGGGCTGCGGAAATGCGGCGTCCAGCCGCGATTGCCGGTCAGCCCTTCCCTCAGGACACGCCACACCGAAAACCCCATCGCGCTCTCCCCGCTGTCCGGACCTTGCCACGGGGCCGAGTGAACCAGCCCGCAGGGCCAGTATCAATGCCTTGGCGGGAAAAGATGGGCGTTTTGCGACAGATCGCGTCGGGATCGGGCAAAGGCAAACGGGCGACCTTGTAGAAAGGCCGCCCGCGCTACGATATATCATTTTGTCCGCTTAGTTGGTCGACGCGACCTGATCGGCGTCCTTCCAGACGATCTTGGGCGCAAAGCGCGGGCGGGTGAAGCCGTAGGTGTAGAACATGTCGGTCGCGGTCAGCCCCGGCACGATGTAAGGCGGCACATAGTCGGTGCGGGTCTCGACCAGGATCACGCGCTCGTTGTGCAGCATGATCGGCAGTTCCGCCTTGGCCTCGGCCAGCATCGCGTTGTCCAGCGCCGTGAAATTGCCGCGCACCTGAGACCACTCGACGGTGTACCCCTCACCCACGTTGATGGTGCCGTTTGCATTGGTGGTGTCACCGTCATAGCGCACCAGCGTCACGCGCAACGAATAGGGCCCTTCCGAGATCGTCAGGAATTCCAGCACGTCGACCATCCCGTCAAGGTAGGCATCGTCGATCGGATCGGTCTCGCGCGACAGGGCGTCCGAGATGGTATAGGCCGCCTTGGTGTTCAGGCCCTTGTAACGGTAGGTGTCATGCAGCGAGAACATCGCGCTCAGCACCCCCAGGATCAGCGGCAGCCAGATCACCGCCTCGATGGCCATGTTTCCACGGGTGTCTTCCGCAAAGCGCTGCAGTCGGGTCAGAAGCTTGGTCCACATGGTCGCTTACCTCGGTTCCTGGACAAAGGCGGAGGTCACGATCAGCTGTGCGTACCCCTGCGAGTCCTTGTTCAATTGCTTGCCGAGGCCGGTCAGCGGCATCATCGGCTTGTACTTCAGGCAAGCGCGCAGCAGCATCAGCGCGTTGTCCTTGCCGGGAACGAAGTTGCGCACCGGGCGCGGGTCTTCTTCGGCATTGCGGCAATCCGGGTTCGGCTCGAACGACCAGAAGTTGCGCGGATCGACCTCGACCATTTCCAGGGTCAGATTGTTGTCGCAATCGTCGATCACACCGCTCTGCTGGCAGATCTGGTCACGCACCTCGGTGTAGCTGGGCACCTGGCCCGTCGAGAGCCGGATGTCCCGGACCGCGAGGTCCACGCTGCGTTCCAGCATCGAATGCCGCAGGTTGATGTAACCGATTTCGACGCCCGTGGTCAGGACCATGAAGATCAGCGTGAAATACAGGGCGAATTCGATTGTCGAGTTGCCGTCCTCGTCACGATGGAAGCGGGAGGCGAAGGTTCGGATGCGGGACATCATTGGATCAGCCTCAGGTTGTTGATCTGACGGGCGATGGCGTCAAAGGTATCCGAGATCTCGGACCCGCTGACATGGAAGGCGTGGCTGGCAGACGAGGCGCAGTAGGCCAGTTGTTCGGCATCATAGGCGCTGGTCTCGAACGCGATGGTGAAGACGGTCACACCAAGTTCGCGGGCAAGGTCGCACTGGGCACGGAACTGGTCACGTCCCTGCGCGGCCGAAAGCATCTGGTAGTGGGACCACGACCCCTGGCGCTGCAATTCCACCGACGCGTTGGCCGAGGCATTGTCCGGATCCGTCGGGCGCACCTGTTCGGTCACGGCACCGTCGGACATCAGCACGATGTACTTTTCGGTTTCCTCGTCGTGCCAGTCGATCGGGCGGCCTTCGAAGCGTTCGTCGACGATGTCGGCGTCGATCAGGGCGGACAGCGCCGGGCGGTTGATCGGGTCAAGCAGCGAAAGCGCATACTTCATGCCGTACTGGATGCCGGTGCCGTCATGCAGGCGCATGTTGTTGATGAAGGTGTTCAGCGTCTCTGCGTCGTCCGAATAGTACTGGATCGACATCGCCTCGGACGGGCACCAGCCCCAGTCCATGGTGTTCCAGTCGATGGCCCAGTACATGAAGTGCGGCACGTAATCGTCCGAGGTCGGCATCGCGGTGGTGTCGAATTCCTCGTCGTAGATCTCGACGCAGGAGGACGGCATGTTCACCTTGGTCGCCTTCTTGGCGATCCCGGCCGGGACCTTGGAGGTGTCCGTGGTCGTCGTCGTGGTGTTCTGCGATTCCAGGTAGGCGGCATATTCCGCGTCCGCTGCGGCCTGCGCCTCTGCGGTGGCTGCGGCGGCGTCCGCCTCGGCCTGGGCGTCGGCCTCGGCCTGCGCGGCCTCGTCCAGCGCCTTCTGGTTCGGCGAGACGTAGTGGTCTTCCCAGTCGTTCTTGTCGATCACGTTGTAGTTGACCGTCCAGCCGGGGTTGTTGTTGTTGTGCAGGGTCGGACCGATGTCATTGTTGATCCCGTTCAGGTCACCCTTCACCTGGTAGTAGTAGATCGCATTGTCAGAGTATTTCACCGAAGCGCCAAGGAACTGCGTCGGGTCCGTCAGCGCGTCGTCGAAGTACATCGCCGCGGCAACGAAGGCCTTGTAATGGTTGTCGGGGTTCTTCGACGCGCCGTTCGGGAAGTTGGTCACGCGGTGCGCGATGTCGTAGATCTCGTCGCCATTGGTGTCATAGTAGAACACCATCTCGCGGATCTTCTTGCCACGCTGGGCGAAATATTCGGCCGAATCCGCCGGGGCGGTCACGGTGGTATAGACCGGCGCCACAGGCTCGACCGTCACGGGGCCGGTCATCGTGGTGTCGTCGATGCCGGTCGCGGACTGGTTCAGCGACACGTCGGTGCTGTCCGAACAGTCGGTGGCGTTCTCGGCGTTGTTGTTGCACAGCGAGTTGCCCGGCGCGTCCTGGTCGCCGTTGCCCCAGCCGTTGTTCTCGTGCTTGATGTCCGGGCGCTCGCCCCGGAAGTAGTCGAACAGGATGTCGCCCGGGTTCACCTGCCCCGCGAACGGCACGAGGTTCAGCGTGGTCACGCCGTTCGAGTCGTCGGTCATCACCTTGTCGACGAAAGCCGTTGCCGCGGGCTTGAGGTTGCCGATGCGGTTGTTGGTGCGCATCGAACCGGAAATATCGAGCACGAGGCTGATTTCCACGTTGGAGATCTTTTCCTCGGCGGTGGCCGCCGTCTTCGTCACGAACTCATCGACACCGGCCATGCGCAGGAAGTTGGCCGGGATCACCGAAGTGCCCGTGGCCGTGACGGTCCGGCTGTTGAGGTACTGCTTCACGTCGACCGTCGTCTGGAGGTTCGCCGCCGGGCTCTTGGCGATGTAGTCCAGAACGACCTCCTTGGGATCGCGCTTCTGGTCGAGATCGGCAGCGGCCAGCACGGCGCGGTCGATCGAGCTTTGAACCACGACCCTGTTGGATTCATGCTGCATGATGTCCACCGAACCGCCGGACAGGATCAGGATGAGCAGGCACATCAGGAACGAGTATGCGGTCACGGCATTCCCGGATTCGTCCTGGACGTAAAGGCGAAGCAGATCTCGCAGGGTTGTCGTGGTGAACATTTCTTGTTCCTCGGTTGGCAAGTTCTTTGCGGCGAGGACAATGTTTGACCGGGCAATCGGGCGAGAATTTGTCTGCTTTACGATATGTTAACCAATTTGAATGTCTCGAAAGTCGAAAACCTATCTCTTTCGTATAGGTCAATTCTACAGTCATTGGACCAGCCTCAGATTGTTGATCTGACGGGCAATCGTGTCGAAGGTCTCGATGATCTCGTCGCCCTGCACGTGGAAGAAGTGGCTTTCGGAGGAGGCGCAGGCGCTGAGCTCGGCCGCCACGGCGTCGCTCGTCTCGTAGGCCACCATGAACACCGTCACCCCGTTGTCGCGCGCCAGCTGGCACTGGCTGTGCATGTTGTCGAGGTTGTTGCCCTGCCCGGACAGGACAGAGTAGCTGGCCCCGCCCTGGGTCTGCAGATCGACGATCCCGTTGATCGGCGCCTTGTCGTCCACGGGGCGGTACTGGTCGGTGACCTCGCCATCGGTCATCACCACGATGAACTTCTCGGTCTCGGGGTCATGCCATGCGATCGGGCGGCCTTCGAAGCGCGGGTCCACCAGCCCTTCGGAGATCAGGTTGGACACGGCCGGCGCAGTCAGCGGGTCAAGCAGCGCGAGGGCGTATTTCATCCCGTATTGCAGGCCGGTGCCATCATGCAGGCGCATGTTGTTGATGAAGCTCGTCAGCGCCGCCGCATCGTCCGAGTAATACTGGATCTCGGTGTCCTTGCCCGGGCACCAGCCCCAGTCCATCGTCGCGGTATCGGTCGGCCAGTACTGGAAGTGCGGCACGTAGACGTCGCTTTCGGGCAGCGCGGTATTGGTGAACTCGAGGTCGTAGATCTCGACGC
The DNA here is from genome assembly GCF_049800975.1 of Sagittula sp. S175. Classification (NCBI taxonomy): domain Bacteria; kingdom Pseudomonadati; phylum Pseudomonadota; class Alphaproteobacteria; order Rhodobacterales; family Roseobacteraceae; genus Sagittula; species Sagittula sp. S175. The sequence continues at coordinate 259,902 of NZ_JBNAGB010000005.1, read as the reverse complement.
AGGAGGACGGCATGTTGACGTTCACCACCTCGGGATCGGCCTGCGGCGCGACATAGGCCCCGGCCCACAGGGTATAGTCGATGTCGTTCCAGGCGTAGGTGTTGCCGGGGATCTTGCCGGTGTTCTTGGTCGGGCCAAGGTCGCGGCCAAAGCCGTTGCTGTCGCCCTTCACCTGGAAATACTGCGTCTTCTCGGTGCCGCCCTTGATCGAGATGCCAAGGAACTGGTCCGCATCATACAGCGCATTGTCATTGGCGATCATGAAGGCCACCGCCCCCTCAAAGAAGGCGTCCACGTCGCGCGGCGCGGTCTCGGGGAAGCTTTCGATCTTGTGCGCGCGGTCATAGCTGTCGTCGCCATCGGTGTCGAAATAGACCACGATGTTGGAAATCGCCTGCGGCCACTCCGGGAAGAACCCGTCGTTGGTCGCAGTCGCGGTCGCGGTGCCGTCGGTGCAGGAGGGGTCCAGCAGGGCCTCGTCGGCGTTCTCTGCATTGTTGTTGCACAGCGACCCGCCCGGCGCGTCCTGATCGCCATTGCCCCAGCCATTGTTGCCCTTGATCTTGGGCCGCTGGCCGCGCAGGTAATTGAACATCGTGTCGCCCGGGTTCACCTGCCCGGCAAAGGGCACGAGGTTCAGCGTCGTCACCCCCTGATTGGCCTCATCCATGACCTTCTCGACAAAGGTCGTCGCGGCGGGGCGCAGGTTCTCGATACGGTTGTTGTTGCGCATGGACCCCGAGATATCGAGCACCAGGCTGATCTCGACATTGGCGACGCGCTCCTCTGCCATGGCCGACACGCGGACCGGCAGCACGGGATGGCCCGCCATATGCATGAAGAAGGTCGACAGGTTCATCCCCGCCTCCGCCGACACGGTGCGGTCATTGCCAAGCGGCGTGGCCGTGACAGAGGTCAGGTGTTCCGACAACCCGGCCTTGGCCACGTAGTCAGTGACGACGAAGGTCGGCTCCTGCTGCTGGTCGAGGTCGGCGGCGGCCAGCACGGCGCGGTCCAGCGTGGACTGAAGCCGGACCCGCGCCGACTCGTGATACATGATGTCGACCGAGGCACCGGTGATGACGAAGATCAGGATCATCATCAGCGTCGAAAACAGGGTCACGGTGCCCTCTTCGTCCGCGATGTAGCGCGCAAGCTGCGTATCGATCTGGCCCATTGTTCCCGTCTCCTGTCTGGTCGCGCCGGGCCCGTGAAACAGGCGGGCCCATCGCGTTTGCAGGTCCTGTTTTCGGGTAAGATTCGGTCAACGCTCCGGATCGGAATGGGGCAACGAAGGGGACTTCGTCCCGCATTTTAGATGAATGCGCCGGGATGGTTGTGCAGGGGTCTGGCCGGGATTCAAGGATTCCAAGGGCTTGTCGGCACGACAGGCAGACGGGCACGCCTCATCCGGCGCAACGGGGATTTAATGGCTGTGACCGGGCCTTGTCGGGACTGTCTTGTGCGGCCCGCGGCACGCGCGTTCGATTGCTCAGAAATCCGGATCGTCGGGCAGGACCTGCCCGTCCGCCGTCAGGATCAGCGTCCGCGTCCCGTCCGTCAGCCGATAATCCGGGCGCAGGCCCGCCCTCCGCTGGCCGAGGATGGCAAAGCCCTTGCCCGTCAGCGGCAGTTCCGTCGCCAGCTGGTAGACCCTGTGCTCATCCCAGGCAAAGACCTCCTGCGTCCGCAGATGCTGCGGGTCCAGATCCAGCCGCGTGGCAAAGTGATAGACCCCGCGGTCATCGGCACCAAAGCTGCGCCCGACGGCGCGAAACCTGTCGGGGTCGGCGTCGCCCAGCGGCACGAGCCGCCTGTGTGCATCCAGCGACCACAGCTGCCGGGCGTCGCGCCAGAACATCGTGTCCCAGCGGTCGAACAGCCAGCAAAAGCTGCCACCCTCGGCACCGGGCACCGGCACGTATTCCCAGAGGGCCGCCGGATTGTTCACCCGCATCCTGCCGCGCAGCACGTCCGGCGGCGGCGACCCTTCGGCCAGCTGGCGCTGCCAGACGTGGGTCGCATCGGCGTACCACCCCGCCTCGGCGCGAAAGCTCAGCGGGTCCGCGCCGGGGAAGGGAATGTCCCGCCCCGTATGGCGATGGCGTTCGAACACGGCGCCATCGGCAGTATATATGGAGTCGAACAGGTTGAACGGCGCGTCAGCCGTGGCGGCGGCGATCCGCGCCGGGCGCTCCTGCTGGTCGCGCCATGTGACATATGTCTTCCACGCGCTACGGAAGGGTTTGCATTGAACTCCCCTGAGCGTCATCGACCGGGCGGCCTCCGGGAACTGCCCGTTCGGCATGAAACGCCCCAGTTGATGCGAGAGACGATCCGCCTCGGCGGGCGAAAGGTCGGCGGGGGGCTGGTGATCTACCACGCCCTGTCGCAGCCGCACCGACGCCAGCACCTCGGGAAAGGTGGTCATCACCCCGCCCTGCCCCGTGGTGCCGGGATCGAGGCTGTCGGCGAGCGCCTGAACCACCGGCCAGACCGGCGCGAGCCTGTCGCCACTATAGTGTACCAGCATCCACGCCAGGAACAGCCGCCCCGCCGCCGCGTCATGATGCACGATCAGAACGTCGCCCGCTTCGCCCCGATCCGCGAGGCAGCACAGCACATGGCCGACATGTGCCGTGCCGCCCTCCCAGGCGACCTTGCGGCGGAACAGGCCGGACACGGCCTTTGCCCCAAGCGGACACTCCAGAAGCAGCCCAGCCGGTTCTGCCATGTTCCCCCTCCCGATCGGTCCCGCTGCTCAGATGCCCTTGGCGCGGTAGGTCTTGGCCACGCGGTCAATGGCGACCATGTAGGCGGCGGTGCGCAGGTCGGTGACATCCTCGCGCGACTGCCAGACCTCGCGCATGGACTGGTAGGCGATGCGCATGGTGTCATCCAGCCCCGAACGCACCAGTTCCAGCTCGTCCGCGCCGCGCAGGTAGCGATCCTTGAACCCCGGGGACAAGGACCACGTCGCCCCCATCGCCTGATCGAGCCGCTCCAGTTCCTTGACGATCAGCGTGTGCCGCGCCTCTTCCTGCCGCCGCTGCATCCGGCCAAAGCGGATGTGGCTGAGGTTCTTCACCCATTCGAAGTAAGACACCGTCACCCCGCCCGCATTGGCATAGAGGTCGGGAATGATGACCACGCCGCGCCGCCGCAGGATGTCATCGGCCCCGGCGGTTATCGGGCCGTTGGCGGCCTCGATGATGAGACGCGCGTTCAGCCGGTCGGAATTGTCGGTGGTGATGACCCCCTCGGTGGCGGCGGGGATAAGGATGTCGCAAGCTTCTTCCAGCACCTTCTCGCCATCGGCCACGGTATTGGCCTCGTGATAGCCGGACACGCCGCCGTGCCGGGTGATCCAGTCGTGCACCGCCTCGACGTTCAACCCCTCCGGGTCAAACAGCGCGCCGTCATGCTCGATGATGCCGATGATGCGGGCACCGTCTTCCTCGCTGAGGAACTTTGCCGCGTGATAGCCCACGTTGCCCAGGCCCTGGATGATGACCGTCTTGCCGTCGAGATCACCGGACAGGCCGGCCTCGGCCTTGTCCTCGCCATGGCGAAAGAATTCGCGCAGGGCATACTGCACGCCCCGCCCCGTCGCCTCGCGCCGCCCCATGATCCCGCCGAAGGTCTCCGGCTTGCCGGTGACGCAGGCCCATGCGTTGATGTCGGTGGTGTGCATCCGGGCGTATTGGTCGGCGATCCACGCCATTTCACGCTCCGAGGTGCCCATGTCCGGCGCAGGCACGTTCTGCGAGGGCGAGATCAGGTCGCGCTTTATCAGCTCGTAGGCAAAGCGGCGGGTGATGCGTTCCAGTTCCTCTTCGTCGTAGCAGCGCGGGTCGATGCACAGCCCGCCTTTCGATCCGCCAAAGGGCGCCTCGACCAGCGCACATTTATAGGTCATCAGCGCCGCAAGCGCCTCGACCTCGTCCTGATTGACGCCCAGCGAGAAACGGATGCCGCCCTTGACCGGCTCCATATGTTCGGAATGCACGGACCGATATCCGGTGAAGGTCTGGATGCGCCCGCGCAGCCGAACGCCAAAGCGCACCGTGTAAGTGGAATTGCAGACACGGATCTTTTCCTCCAGCCCGGGCGGCAGATCCATCAGCGCAACAGCGCGATTGTACATCAGGTCCACGCTTTCGCGGAATGTCGGCTCGGCCATCTTTCCCTCTTCGTCTGAACGCGCGGCACTATCCCTATGGGGTAGTGCGCGTGGTCGCATGGTGGCGTTACCAAGGGTTATAGGACGGACCGGCAAGAATGCCCGCCCCACAATTCGCCGCAATAGGTGAATCAGTTTCCGCCCCTGTCAGCGTGGTGCAACGCCTCTGTCCAGACCATCGAAACAATGGATCAGGCCCCGGGGTATTTGTGCCAAAATTCCTGAAAAATTCGATCTAATTGCGTTTTAAAGTGCCCAAATTCGGCCACTTTGAAAGGGCATAAAAAGGGCATCCCAATTGTTGCATCGGGCAGAGAATCGCCCCGGTGTGCCGCTGTTGACAAGGTGCCGATATGACCATGTTCAAGACCCAGACGAAGGCCCGCATCGCTCCTGCCGCCCGGTCCGTGACCGGTGGCTGGCTTGGCCGCTTCTGGGGCGACCAGTCGGGCAACATGTCCTACGTTGCCCTCGTGGGGTCGCTCATCATGATGATCTTCGGCGGCATCGGCATCGACATGATGAACGCCGAACGCGACCGCAACAAGGTGCAGCACACGCTGGACCGCGCTGTTCTGGCCGCCGCGAACCTGAACAACACCCGCGACCCCACGACCGTGGTGAACGACTACTTCAAGGCGATGAACCTCGAAGGGTTCCTGGACGACGTGGACCCGGACGTGGTCTCCGGGTCGAAGCGTGTGACCGCCGTGGGCAAGGGGACGATCTCCTCCAGCTTCCTGCCGCTGATCGGGGTGACGGGCCTGAACATCGACGGTCTCGCCACCGCCGAGAACGCCGTGGCACCGACCGAGATTTCGCTGGTGCTGGACGTCTCCGGCTCCATGCAGGGCGCCAAGCTCGAACAGCTGAAAACTGCGGCGAAGAACTTCGTCAACACCGTGCTGGGCGACGGCGGCGACAACAGCCGCGTGACCGTGTCGATCATCCCCTACAACGCGACCGTGAACATGGGCCCGGAACTGGCCGCCCGCTACGCCATGGAGATGGAGCATACCTTCTCCACCTGCGGCACCTTCGACGACGCGGCCTTTGACTCGACGACCTTCGACCCTGCGAACGACCGTCTGGGCCAGATCTCGCACTTCGATCCCTATTACGAGGACCAGATGTTCGTGGCACAGCCGTGGTGCTCCACCGGCACGACCTCGAACATCATCGCGCACAGTGCCGACCCGGCGTTCCTGAACACCTTCATCGAGAGCCTTGTCGCAGAGGGCAACACCGCCATCGACCTCGGGATGAAGTGGGGCGTCAGCCTGCTCGACCCGTCGGCACAGGAAGTGGTCGCGGACCTGTCCGACAAAAACCTTGCCCCCACCTCGGCGCAGTACCGCCCGGCGGAATTCGGCGCGAACACGCAGAAATATGTCGTGGTCATGACCGACGGCGAGAACACGCAGCAGTTCGACCTCCGGGAATACATGAAGGACCCGGCCAACCTGTCGAACGTCTGGGTCGACGATCACGGCACGCCCGGCACGGGTGATGACCGCTGGTCGATCCGCGTGATCGACAACCCCGGCGACACCAGCGACGTGTTCTATTGGCCCCATGCCACCGGCAACACACCGCGCTATCAAAGCGGCCCCTACAGCTGGGTCCTGAATGGTGCGGCGCCGCTGGTGAACGGGGTGGCCGTGGTCAACGGCGACGACGAGACGACCAAGCAGACCTGTTCCAGCTACAAGGGCGCAGGCGCGAATTCCAGCCAGTCGACGCTGGTCGAGGGCATGACCTCGATCGATTACGCGGCCCTGGCGGAAACGGCGGCGGCCACGGGCACCGACTGCGCCAACTACCCGCCGGTGCGCCTGAACTGGATGGAACTCTTCGGCACGGTCAAGACCTCGTACTACGCCAACATCTGGATGTGGCAGGCCTACGTCGACAACAAGATCCCCTACCAGGCCTACTACGACGCCTACTACTCGTGGGAGGAAAAGGTGAACGGCGACATGGCAGACAACCGCCTGTCCCGCATCTGCGGCGCCGCCAAGGCAAAGGGCATCGTCGTCTACTCCATCGGCGTCGAAGCCCCCGAACGCGGCCTGACCGCCATGGGCGACTGCGCCTCCTCCCCGGCCCATTTCTTTGACGTGACCGGCAGCGAGCTGGTCGACACCTTCAGCTCGATCTCGGACATGCTGGTCGAACTGCGCCTGACCGAATGAGCCTGACTGAATGAACCTGACCGACTGAACCGGCACCACATCTGACGACCCGCGCCGCCTGTCCCCCGCCGGCGCGGCCCCACCGAAAAGACCTGTACCCAACCGATGCCGCGGCACCGGACCGAGTTACCCTTACCAAAGGCCACGACAATGACCCGCTTCCTTCTGCCCAGACTGCGCCATCACGTCGCCAGCGAAGACGGCACCATGGCCCCCTCCGTCGCCCTGTGGATGCCGGTGTTCCTGTTGCTGATCGTCTCCTCGATCGAACTGGGAACGCTGACCGCCCGCCACACCATGCTGGAAAAGGCGCTGGATCAGACCATGCGCGAGGTGAAGATCGGCATCGGCCCGACCAACCACCAGCAGATGAAGGAATCGATCTGCGAGAAGGCGCGTATCCTGCCCGATTGCACCGAGAACCTGCGTCTCGAGATGATCCCGATGGACATGAACGCCTGGGTCGAACCGCCCGCGATGGTCGACTGCACCGATGCGGCGCAGCCGCTGACCCCGCAGCGCCAGTTCACCATGGGCGGCGGCGGACAGATGATGTTCCTGCGCGCCTGCTTCAAGTTCCGGCCGGCGACCGCGATCAGCGGCTTCAACGCCAGCCTGGGCAAGGATTCCTCGGGCTACGCCGCGCTGGTCTCCACCACCGCCTTCGTAAACGAACCGAGCTGAGGACGTTTGCCATGTTGACCAAGTTTATCAAAGCCCCGCTGAACCGGTTCTCCAGGGACACCGACGGCTACGTTTCGGTTGAATCGATCATCGTCCTGCCCGCGATGCTGTGGCTGTTCGGGGTGGGCTGGACCTACTTCGATGCCTTCCACCAGCAAAGCGTCAACCAGAAGGCCAACTACGTGATCGGCGACATGGTCTCTCGCGAGACCGAGATGATCGACTCCACCTACGTGGACAGCGCCTTCAAGCTGCTGACCAACATGACCGTGTCGAACGCCGCGACCACCGACATGCGCATTGCCGTGGTGCAATTCGACTCCGACACCCGAAAATGGTCCGTGGTCTGGTCGCAGCAGCGCGGTGACGCCATGGGGTCGTCCAGCGCCGCGCTGGACGATACGGACATGGATGCCTACCAGTCCCGCCTGCCCCCGGGCATGAACAACGAACAGCTGGTCATCGTCGAAACCTGGGAAGACTGGCACCCGACCTTCGACGTGGGTCTCGGCAGCTTCGAGATCACGACCTACAGCTTCACCAGCCCGCGTTACGCGCCGCAGGTGGTGTTCGACATGGACAGCATCCCGGCAGCGGCTCAGATCGCGACGGCAGACCCGAGCTCCACCGGCTCCGGCAGCTCGAATGCGGGCGGAAACGGTTCGACGTCGGGCGGCTCGACCTCTGGCGGGTCCACGTCCGGCAGCACCCAAGCCGACCCGACACAGGGAACCACGGGCCAGACGAGCTCCAAGTCCGATGCGGACGGTGGTTCCACGGACGGTGGCTCCACCAGCGGCAGCACCAGCCTTGTCGGCGCGGTCGTGAACACCGTGACCAGCGTCGTGAGCTTCATCGGCGGCCTGTTCTGAGGTCCCGCGTCGGCTGGCTCAGGTCTCCTGGGTCAGCCGCGCAGCCATCATGTCGGCAACAGGCTTGGTCGCCGCGCCAGAGGTCACGCCGCCAATGGCGACCCGGCGGCCCATCCGCCACCACAGTCCCGGACGCCACGCGCGCGGGGCTGGTTCCTTGAGAAAGATGACAAAACCGTTCGACGGCTTCATGGCAAAAGGCGAGCGGTCCACCTTCTCGATCTCGTCCAGGCGCGCGATCACCGTGCCGTCGCTGTCCGTCAGGGCGTCTTCGGTCAGGGTCAGCACATGCCCCGTCGCCTGCCACATCTGGATCGAGAACCACAGCGCAAAGCCCCCGATCACCAGCAGGAACACCTGCCAGACCAGCATCTCGGGCGGTTTGGCCATGGCGACGTAGATCAGCAGCGCCCCCAACAGCAGCATCGCCCCTACTCCCATCACCCGCCGGGGCGGCGATGCGGTGATCTGTGCCAAGTGCTCTGCCATGCTGATGTCCTTTGTCGCCCTGGGTCTGCGCCCCCTGTTACCGACAACTCGCCCCGTGGGAAAGCGTCAACGGCGCGGCACGACCTCTGCCCCGAGGGCGGGCGGCTGGTCATCCACCAGTTCGGTCGGGAAACCGGGCGCGGTGACGTCCAGCCCGCAGGCGGTCTCCAGCCGTTCGATCATGCGGTCGGACTGCCCGCGCATCCCGAACCGCGCCGCGCCGTTCTGCATCATGCGGATCATCAGCGGCGAGATTTCCAGCGGCACGCCATGCGCCTCGGCCAGCGACTGGAACAGGCCGATGTCCTTCAACACGAGGTCGATGGTGAAATCCACGTCGCGGTTGCCGGACAGGATCAGCTGGCTTTCGGTCTCGTGCACAAAGGAATTGCCCGAGGAGATGCGGATCGCCTCATAGGTCGTCGCCATGTCCAGCCCGGCGGCGGACATGGTGGCCAGCGCCTCGCACAGCGTCAGCAGGTTCGCGGTGGCAAGGTAGTTGGTCATGACCTTCAACCGCGACGCGGTGCCGATCTCGCCGGTGTGCAGGATCTGGCGACCGAGAATGGTCAGCAGCGGCAGCACGGCCTCGAACTCGGCCCGCGCACCGCCCACGAAGATCGAGATATTGCCCGTCGCCGCCCGGTGGCAGCCGCCCGACACCGGCGCCTCGACCGCCTGCCCGCCGGTCGCGGCCACCCGCTGCGCCTGCGCCACGATCACCTCGGGATCGGTGGTGGACATCTCGACCCAGGTCTTGCCCGGTCCCATCTCGGGCAGCATGGCGGCCAGCACCGCCTCGGAGGCCGCCGGGCTGGGCAACGAGGTGATGACCACGTCGCAGGCCCGCATCACCGCCGCCGCATCGCTGGCCCCTGTCGCGCCACGCGCGACGAACTCCGCCACGCGCGCCGCGTCGAGGTCGTGCACCATCAGCGCCTCGCCATTGGCCAGCAGGTTGCCCGCCAGCTTGCCGCCCACCGCGCCCAGTCCAATGAAACCCGTGGTCATGTCGGTCCTCCCTGTCCGTCCGGGCGCAGCCTCGCGCGTCCGGCGGCAGGGGTCCATTCCAATTGCGACATCCGCGTGCCACCCTGGCCCGGAAAGGAACCGCCATGCCCGAGATCACCGTCGACACGCCCAACGGCCCCTTTGCGCTGACCGAAGCGGATGGCGTCCTGATCGCCTGCGGGTGGCGCAGCGGCGGCAGCGACCGCACGCCGCTCCTGCAAGAGGCCGCAGCCCAGGTCCGCGCCTATCACGACGGGGCGCTCAGGACCTTTGACCTGCCGTGGCGCGCGCCGGGCAGCGCGTTTCAGCAGGCGGCCTGCGCCTATATCGCCAGCATTCCCTTCGGCGACACCGTCACCTACGCGGAGATGGCAAAGGCGCTGAACGTCTCGGCGCAGGCCGCGGGCAAGGGCTGTGGCGGCAACCCTTTGCCGCTAGTCGTCCCCTGCCACCGGGTGCTCGGCTCGAACGGTCTGGGCGGTTTTTCCGGTACGGGCGGGATAGAAACCAAGGTCTGGCTGCTGCGCCACGAGGGCGCGGCGGGCCTGCTCATCTGATCCGGGGGCCTGTGGTCCGGGCACATGTGGTCCGGGCACCTGTGATCCGGGCCCCTGCGCGCACAGGCGCGAAGCCGCCTGTCATCGCGACGCGGGTCAGTTCCCGCCGACCTTGCAAAAGCTGCCACCGCCGCAGCCGCTGGCGCTGACACGCCCCTTCTGGCCGAAACGGTTGACCTTGATTTCTGCCCGCGGGACCGGGGCGGCAGGCGCGTCCAGTTCGGCCTTCTGCACCGGCGCGGCACGCGTGCCCTCCGGCGATGCGGGGGACACCGCCGCAGACTGCGTCCCGTTCAGCAGCCGCTCGCGCTGCTCCTGCCAGGTGATGTCCTTGTTGCTCCGCTGGTTGGCGTGACTGAAGCGCAGCCGCTCCGCGAGGATACCGCAGAACACATGCCCCGACCGGACCTGAAGGCAACTGCCCGTGGGCAGGCCTTCGACCGCCTCCGCCTCGCGCACGGCATAGCCCGGCTCGCCCTGCGCCATCTGCCCGGCGGCGTATCTCGCCGCATCCGCCTCGGCCCCCGGCCACAGGCCGTCATAGGCCAGTTCCATATCCGCGCCCTGCAACCCAAGGCTGACCTGCAACTCTGCCCGGACCATGCCGAACCTCTGGACGTCCTGATCGCCAAGCTGCTCGTAACGGGCCGCGATTTCATCCAGCCCCATGACGCGCATGTCCCCCGACAACGAACGGTCGGGAAAGCCCATCTCCGCGAACTTCTGCTCTTTGGCCCGCGCGGCGGCGATGCCCTGCGGGGTGGCATCGGCCATGGCCATCAGCGCCTTCCCCTGCCGGGCAAAGCTCTCGTTGGCCGCGTCGGTGCGCGCGGCGCTCTTTGCCCGCTCGGCCCCCAGCGTCTTGTTCCCGCTCGCTTCTTCCGCGCCCAGCGGCAGCAAGGGGGCCGCGCTTCCGATGCCGTCCACGGGCTGATCGAAGGAGGCATTCAGCCCGTCGTAGTCGATGCTTTCGAGGAAGGTCCGGATGACGACCTCGGGCAACGCCTGCGTACGCAGGTACAGCGCCACATCGCCGACGGTCGCCGTCAACACCCACTCCGGCTGATCCTCCGGACGAGTTTGTGCCATGCTGATGCGGTAGCGGCCCTGACGCGTCCAAGGAACGCCCTGCACGACCATGTAGGCCTCTCCCTGCTCGCCCTGTCGCATCGTGTTGGCAACAGCATCCATCGCAGGCGCGCTGAACATCCCCGTCTGCGCACCCAAGACCGGGATCGCGGACATCTCCACCAGCGCGGGTCCCTGCTCGTACATCCAGACGAACTTCTGCCGCATGTCGTTGAAAACCGCATCATCGCCCTTCACGTTGCGCACGACCGTGCCCGCGCCGGTGAAATATTGCATGGCCTGGCGCTCTTCCTCGGCACCGATGGAGCCTTTCAGTCGAAGCCCGTCGTCGGGCACCCAGGCGCGACGCGTCCAGCCCGCCGGAGCCTCTGGCAGGAACCGCTTCGGCCCCCGGGCCACCTCGGACGGCCGCGCCGCACCCTCGGCGTCGCTTTCGTCATTACCGTCCAGCATCCCCAGCCGCTTTTGCCAGGCCACGGCATAAGGCTCGCCCGTCTCCGCCGACGCGTGTTCGACGAAATCCGCCACAAGGACCAAGAGTCCGAAACCAACGAAGGCCAGAAAGGTCAGGACGTACTTCATGACGGGCACCCTCACACTGAATCACGCAAGGGTTGCACCACCAGCTTGGCAAAACCGTGGCAGACCTCGGGCCAAAACGGGCAATTCGTGATTAATCGCGCCTTAGCAGCTGGACATGTAGCTGAAGACCAGCACGTCCTCGCGCCATTGACCCGTCGGCGCGCAGTTGCGGTAGACCTCGCGCCGCCCGCGCATCTCGATCCGCAGCGGGTTCTGCAACACCGGGCCGGAGACCTCGTACTGCAGCGGCGCGCAGCCACCGCCGGAAAAGACGCGCGCAACCCCCGTGTACCACTCGCCCTGTTTCTGCCCCGAGAACAGCCATGTTCCGGGGCTGACGCCCACCTCCCACAGCCCCGATCGCGGCTGCTCATACAGGAATGTCCGCTGCGCCCCCGCCGCCGTCAGCCGCATGACGGAGCCGTTGTGGGTCCAGCAGCTGTCCGCCGCAGCCCCCTGAGCCAGGCCGCAAATCCCGGCGACCAGCGCAAAAATCCGCACCATCCGACAATCCCTCCCTGAAATATCCGGCCAGCCTGCGACCCCGCCCCGCCCCTGTCAAACGAAACCGCGCAACGCGGGACATCCACAGCGGGGACAGCCCTGCGGCGATTCCCCGCTGATTTGCCCGCGCCGCCCCCTTTCGCAACCCGCACCACCTGCCTATAAGGGCCGCTGTCAGCACTCCGGGAGTCGCGGGCTCTTCAGGCAATTGGTGCGCATCCCACGCGCAATGAGGCAGTACTTATGTTTGGCATGGACAGACTCCTTGGCATGTTCTCTTCGGACATGGCCATCGACCTCGGGACCGCGAACACGCTGGTCTACGTGAAGGGAAAGGGCGTCGTCCTGTCGGAGCCCTCCGTGGTGGCCTACCATATCAAGGACGGGGTGAAGAAAGTCCTCGCCGTGGGCGAAGACGCCAAGCTAATGCTGGGCCGCACCCCCGGCTCCATCGAGGCCATCCGCCCGATGCGCGAAGGCGTGATCGCCGACTTCGACACCGCCGAAGCGATGATCAAGGAATTCATCCGCAAGGTGCACCGCCGCTCGACGTTTTCCAAGCCGAAGATCATCGTCTGCGTCCCCCATGGCGCAACCCCCGTTGAAAAACGCGCCATCCGCCAGTCGGTTCTGTCCGCGGGCGCGCGCAAGGCCGGCCTGATCGCTGAACCCATCGCGGCGGCCATCGGCGCGGGCATGCCGATCACCGACCCGACCGGCAACATGGTCGTCGACATCGGCGGCGGCACCACCGAGGTGGCCGTGCTGTCCCTTGGCGACATCGTTTATGCCCGTTCGGTGCGCGTCGGTGGCGACCGCATGGACGAGGCCATCATCAACTACCTGCGCCGCCAGCAGAACCTGCTGGTCGGTGAATCCACCGCCGAACGGATCAAGACCTCCATCGGCACGGCGCGGATGCCCGACGACGGGCGCGGCTCGTCGATGCAGATCCGGGGCCGCGACCTGCTGAACGGCGTGCCGAAGGAAACCGAGATCAGCCAGGCGCAGATCGCCGAGGCGCTGGCGGAACCCGTGCAGGCCATCTGCGACGCGGTCATGCAGGCGCTCGAAGCGACGCCGCCGGACCTCGCCGCCGACATCGTCGACCGTGGCGTGATGCTGACGGGGGGCGGTGCGCTGCTGGGCGATCTCGACCTCGCGCTGCGCGAACAGACCGGCCTCGCCGTGTCCATCGCCGACGAATCGCTGAACTGCGTGGCGCTCGGCACCGGCAAGGCGCTGGAATACGAAAAGCAGCTGCGTCACGCCATCGACTACGACAGCTGACCTCATGGGGGCAGGATACGATTTTTCACCGAAAAATCGCCCCCACCCCCCACTTGCGACCCGCAACAAGGCTTCGGTAACCTGACCCATGGCCAGCGACCGCACAAACAACGACGATTTCACCGGCCCGCTGAAGCGCCTGCTTCTGGCGATCCTCGTCCTCTTCCTGCTCGCCATCTTCCTGATCTGGCGCATCGACAGCCCGCGCGTCGAACGGTTCCGCGCGCAGGTGATCGACCGCGTGGTGCCCAACATGGACTGGGCCATGGCGCCGGTCACCGGCTCCATCCGGCTGGTGCGTGACTTCCAAAGCTACCAGCGCCTCGCCCAGCAGAACGACGAACTGCGCCGCGAGCTGCGCCAGATGACCGCCTGGAAAGAGGCCGCGCTGCAGCTGGAGCAGGAAAACGCCCGCCTGCGCGACCTCAACAACGTGCGGCTCGACCCGCGCCTGACCTATATCACCGCCGTGGTGCTGGCCGATTCCGGCTCGCCCTTCCGCCAGTCGGTCCTCATCAACGTGGGCTCGCGCGATGGCATCGTGGACGGCTGGGCCACCATGGATGGCATCGGCCTCGTGGGGCGCGTGTCGGGCGTGGGGCGCAACACCGCCCGCGTGATCCTGCTGACCGACGCCACCTCGCGCATTCCCGCCGAGATCCAGCCCTCCGGCCAGCGCGCGCTGATCGTCGGCGACAACACCGCCGCGCCGCCCATCGACTTCCTCGAGAACCCCGACCTCGTGCGCCCCGGAGACCGCATCGTCACCTCCGGCGACGGCGAGGTGTTTCCGCCGGGCCTGCTGATCGGCCAGGTGGCCGAAGATCCCGGTGGCCGTCTGCGCGTGCGGCTGTCGGCGGATTACGAACGGCTGGAATTCCTCCGTGTGCTGCGCGACCACGGCGCGCGCCGGGTGGCGAATCCCTCTGGCCTGATTCTGCCCGAGGACCTCCCCGACGCAGGCCTCCCGCCCGAGGAACAGCTCCCCGAAGAGCTGCCCACCGATGGCTGAGAACAGCCCCGCCCGCCTCTGGACCATGCGCGCGCTCTATCCGCTGGTGGCGCTGCTGCTGATGTTCGCGCATCTCCTGCCCCTGCAACTGACGCCCTCGCGCATCGCCGGACCGGATGTGCTGACCGCGCTGACGCTCGCCTGGTGCCTGCGCCGTCCCGATTACGTGCCCGCGCTGTCGATCGCACTGGTGATGCTGCTGGCCGACCTGCTGTTCCAGCGCCCGCCCGCGCTTTGGGCGCTGCTGGTGCTGCTGGCCTCGGAGTTCCTGAAATCCCGAGGCCGCCACATCCGCGAGAACACCTTTGTCGCGGAATGGCTCGTGTTCGGCGCATCCCTGCTGACGATCACGGTCCTGTACCAGCTTACTCTCGCAATCTTGATCATCTCGCCCGGAATGCTGTCGTTGACGCTGATGCAATATGGTATGACCGTCGCCGTCTACCCGCTCGTGACCGCCGTGTCGTACCTCGCCTTCGGGGTGCGCCGCTCGGCACCGGGCGAATACGACCACACCGGACGCAGCCTCTGACCGCATTCAGGACACCGACATGAGACGCAGCCCCCGCGAGACCGCCGATTCCGCCCGCCGCATCACGCGGCGCGGGCTGATCCTTGGCGGGTTGCAACTGTCCGTCGCCTCGACGCTGGCCTTCCGGATGCATCATATGCAGGTGGACCAGGCCGACGAATTCCGCCTGCTGGCCGAGGAAAACCGCATCAACATCCGGCTGCTGCCCCCGGCGCGCGGGCGGATCTTTGACCGCAACGGCGTGGTGATCGCCGACAATGAACCGACCTACCGCATCACGCTGACCCGCGAGGACGCGGGCGACGTGGCCGAGGTCATCGGGCGGCTTGGCCAATTGGTCGAACTGGACGAAAACGACCTCAACCGCGCGCTGGCCGAGATGGAGCGCACGCCGCCCTTCTTCCCCGTCACCATCGCCGAGCGTGTCAGCTGGGAGGACATCTCGCGCGTGGCCGTAAACGCGCCCGCCCTGCCCGGTGTCACCACCGAGGTCGGCCTGTCGCGCCTCTACCCGCAGCGGGAACTGTATGCCCATGTGGCGGGCTACGTCGGCCCGGTGTCCGAACGCGACCTGTCGCGCTACGAGGACCCGCCACCCCTGCTGCGCATCCCGCGCTTTCAGGTGGGCAAGGTCGGCGTCGAGGCCAAGCACGAGGAAATGCTGCGCGGCCAGGCCGGGACCAAGCGGGTCGAGGTCAACGCCGTGGGCCGCGTCATGCGCGAACTCGACCGGCGCGAGGGGACCTCGGGCTCGGACATCCAGCTGACCGTGGACACGGACCTTCAGGACTACGTTCTGGCGCGGCTCGGGTCCGAGAGCGCCTCGGCGGTGGTGCTCGACCTGGAAAAGGGCGACATCCTCGCCATCGGCTCGGCGCCGTCCTATGATCCGAACCTCTTTGTGCGCGGGATTTCCCACACCGATTTCAACGCGCTCAACACCAACGACCACCGCCCGCTGGCGTCGAAGACCGTGCAGGACGCCTACCCGCCGGGGTCCACCTTCAAGATGGTCACCGCGCTGGCGGCGCTGGACGCCGGGCTGATCACGCCTGATGACACCTCCTATTGCTCGGGCAGCTTCGAGGTCGGCTCACGGTCGTTCCGATGCTGGAAGCGCTCGGGGCATGGACGCGTGGACCTGACCGGCTCGCTGCAACACTCCTGCGACGTCTATTACTACGAGCTCGCGCTGAAGGTCGGGATCGAGCGCATCGCCGCCATGGCGCGCAAGCTCGGCCTCGGCCAGCCGCATCCGCTGCCCATGTCCGCCGTGACCTCGGGGCTGGTGCCGGACAAGGAATGGAAGCTGCGCGAGCGCGGGGCGGAATGGGTCATTGGCGACAGCGTGAACGCCGCCATCGGCCAGGGCTTTGTCCTGACCTCGCCGCTGCAACTGGCGGTGATGACGGCGCGCGTGGCCACCGGTCGGTCGGTCTCGCCCCGGCTGGTGCGGTCGATCGACGGCATCGAGACGCCGCACATGGGCGGCGAGGATCTGGGTCTGAACCCCAACCACCTGATCCAGGTGCGCCGCGGCATGTACGAGGTGATGAACAACCGCCGCGGCACCGCCTACGGCTCGCGCATCATCGCCGACGGCATGCGTATGGCGGGCAAGACCGGCACGGCGCAGGTCGTGTCGCGCATCACCTCCGAGGCGGACCCCTGGGAGGACCGCGACCACGCGCTTTTTGTCTGTTTTGCCCCCTTCGACAATCCGACCGTGGCCGTGTCCATCGTGGTGGAGCATGGCGTCGGCGGGTCCAAGACCGCCGCCCCCATCGCCCGCGACATCGCCCTTCAGGCGCTGTACAAGGGCGATCCGCCGCTGGAGGCCTACCCCTCCAAGGACCGCGCGCGCATCAAGGCCCAGCAGGAGCGTCTTGCCCGCGAGAAAGTCGCGCGCCAGACCGAGAATTCGAGCCGCGCATGATGCTCCGGCCCGCAACACCCCGCCCGGCTGCGCCGGGGTTTCGCCGCGCTGACGCGCGTCGATCCGCGCGCCTGCGGCGCGCGGAAGGTATCCGGCGGCGCGCCCTTCGGGCGCACATCCTGGTCCTGGGGGGCTCTGCCCCCGTCGTCCGTACCGGACGACTCCCCCGCGGTATTTGTATCAAGATGAAGGTGAGAGGGCGCGCCACGTGACCTATCTCGAGTATAACGTCAAGACGGTTCCCACGGGCTGGCGCAAGGTGCTGCACCTGAACTGGCCGCTCGTGCTGCTGCTGTCGTCGGTGGCGGGGATCGGGTTCCTGATGCTCTACTCCGTCGCGGGCGGGTCCTGGAACCCCTGGGCCGAGCCGCAGATGAAACGCTACGCCCTTGGGCTGGCAGTGATGTTCGTCATCGGCATGGTGCCGATCTGGTTCTGGCGCAACATGGCCCTGGTGTTCTATGCCTTGGCCTTCTTCCTGCTTGTTCTGGTGGAACTCTTCGGTGCCATCGGCATGGGGGCGCAGCGCTGGATCGACCTCGGCTTCATGCGCCTGCAACCCTCCGAGCTGATGAAGATCGCCCTCGTGGTGCTGCTGGCCGCCTATTACGACTGGCTGCCTCTGTCCAAGACCTCGCGCCCACTCTGGGTGCTGCTGCCCATTGTCATCATCCTCGCGCCAACCGCGCTGGTGCTGATGCAGCCGGACCTTGGCACCGCGCTGCTGCTGATGATCGCGGGCGGATTGATGATGTTCCTTGCGGGCGTGCACTGGCTCTACTTCGCCACCGTGATCAGCGCCGGGGTGGGCGTCATCTACGCCGTGTTCGAAAGCCGCGGCACCGACTGGCAGCTCATCAAGGACTACCAGTTCCGCCGTATCGACACCTTCCTCGATCCCTCCTCCGATCCGCTGGGTGCGGGCTACCACATCACGCAGGCCAAGATCGCCATGGGCTCGGGCGGCTGGACCGGGCGCGGCTTCATGCAGGGCACGCAAAGCCGCCTGAACTTCCTGCCGGAAAAGCACACCGACTTCATCTTCAACACGCTGGCCGAGGAATTCGGCTTTGTCGGTGGGGTCTCGCTGCTGGTGCTTTACGTTCTGATCCTCGTTTTCTGCATCTCGGCGGCGATCCAGAACCGGGACCGGTTTTCCTCGCTTCTGATCCTTGGCATCGGGCTGACGTTCTTCCTGTTCTACGCGGTGAACATGTCCATGGTCATGGGCCTCGCCCCGGTGGTCGGCGTGCCGCTGCCGCTGGTTTCATACGGTGGCTCGGCCATGCTGGTGCTCATGCTCGCCTTTGGCCTGGTCCAAAGCGCGCATGTCCACAGACCCAGGTAAACGGGCCGCGGTAATCTTGCCCCGATAGTCGGACCGCGATAAATCCCCCAAGGGGTTGCGCCCCTGCTCCCCTGCTGCTTCTTCTTGGTCCAAATATCTCCGGGGGGAGTCGCGGCACGCGACGGGGGGCAGCGCCCCCCCCCTCTGCCGACCAAGGACACGCCATGCCCAATATCCTCTTCGCCGCCCTCACCGAAGCCTGGGCGGACTACGAAACCCACCTGCGCACGGCCCTCGACGCCCAAGGTCTCGACTACACGCTGGCCACCGATCTGCCGCCCGAAGGGGTCGACTACATGATCTATGCCCCCAACTCGACGGTGCAGGATTTCAGCCCCTTCACAAGGCTCAAGGCCGTGATGAACCTCTGGGCCGGGGTCGAGAGGGTGGTGAAGAACGACACCCTCACCGTCCCCCTCACCCGCATGGTCGACGACGAGGGCCTGACGCAGGGCATGGTGGAATGGGTCACCGGACATACCCTGCGCCATCATCTGGGCATGGATGCGCATATCGTGAACCCCGACCGCACCTGGGACGACACCCCGCCGCCCTTGTCCAAAGACCGCCCCGTGACGATCCTGGGCATGGGCGCGCTGGGGCAGGCCTGCGCCGCGGCGCTCGGCCAATTGGGTTTCCCCGTCACCGGCTGGTCGCGCTCGCCCAAGTCCCTGCCCTTCCGCACAACCCACGGCGCGGACGGCCTGCGCGAGGCGCTCACCGGCGCCCAGATCGTCATCCTGCTGCTGCCGGACACGCCCGCCACCGCCAATACCCTGAACGCCGAGACCCTCGCGCTCCCGGCGCCGGGCGCGGTGATCCTCAACCCAGGTCGCGGCCCGCTGATCGACGATGACGCCCTGCTGGCGGCGCTCGACGCCAACATCGGCCACGCCACGCTCGACACCTTCCGAACCGAGCCGCTGCCCCGCGACCACCCCTTCTGGTCCCATCCGCGTGTCACCGTCACGCCGCATATCGCCTCGACCACCCGGCCCGACAGCGCCGCCCGCGTCATTGCCGCCAATATCGCGCGGGCCGAGCGGGGCGAGACACTCCACCACCTTGTGGACCGGGCGTCCGGCTAC
The DNA here is from genome assembly GCF_049800975.1 of Sagittula sp. S175. Taxonomy (NCBI): domain Bacteria; kingdom Pseudomonadati; phylum Pseudomonadota; class Alphaproteobacteria; order Rhodobacterales; family Roseobacteraceae; genus Sagittula; species Sagittula sp. S175. The sequence continues at coordinate 240,530 of NZ_JBNAGB010000005.1, read as the reverse complement.
TAAACGGCTTTCCAGACCCACGCAGGAGCATCCCCATGGCCTTCGACCGCTCGGTAAAAATCGCCCCCTCCATCCTTTCCGCCGATTTCGCCGACTTCGGGCGCGAAATTCAGGCCGTCGAGAAGGAAGGCGCGGACTGGATCCATGTCGATGTGATGGACGGGCATTTCGTGCCGAACCTCACCTTCGGCCCGCCCGCCGTCAAAGCCTTCCGCAAGCACGTGAAGACCTTCATGGACGTGCACCTGATGATCGCGCCGGTGGATGCCTACATCGACGCCTACGCCGACGCCGGGGCCGACATGCTGACGGCCCATGTGGAGGCCGGGCCACACCCGCACCGCACGCTTCAGGCGATCAAGGCGGCCGGCATGCAGGCCGGCATCGCGCTCAACCCCGGCACCCCGGCCGAGGCCGTGCGCGACCTGCTGCCGCTGGCCGACATGGTGCTGGTGATGACCGTGAACCCGGGCTTTGGCGGGCAGAAGTTCATCGACATGACCCAGAAGGTCCGCACCATCCGCGACTGGATCGGCGACCGCGAGATCCACATCCAGATCGACGGCGGCGTCACGCCCGAAACCGCGCCGCTGGTGGTGAACGCCGGGGCGGACGTGCTGGTCGCGGGCAGCGCCGTATTCAAGGGCGGCTCGGTCGACAACCCCGCCCCCTACGGCGAGAACATGCGCGCCATCCGCGCCTCCCTCGCGTGATGACCACCATCGCCTTCGACCTCGACGGCACGCTGATCGACAGCGTGCCGCATATCCACCACGCCGTCGCTTTGGCGCTGGCGGAGCTGGACTTGCCCACCATCACGGTGCAGGAGACCCCCGGCTTTGTCGGGCGCGGCCTGCCGATCCTGTGTGAACGGGTGCTGGCCCATATCGGCGCGGACGCCGCGCTACAGCAGGCGCTCTACGACCGCACCATGGTGCATTACGTGCACACGCCCAGCGATCCCTCGCAGCTCTACCCCGGCGCCCTCGCCGCGCTCGACGCGCTGAAGGCCGCGGGCCACCGCCTGACGCTCTGCACGAACAAGCCCTTCGCCGCGACCGAAACCGCCCTGCGCGACATCGGCCTCACCTCCTATTTCGACGTGGTCCTCGGCGGAGACAGCCTCGAAACCCGCAAACCCGCGCCCCAGATGCTGTTCGCCGCCCTCGACGGCTCCGACCCCGCGCAGGCCCTTTATATCGGCGACAGCGAAACCGATTGCGAAACCGCACAGGCCGCAGGCATCCGCTTTGTCCTCTACACCGAGGGCTACCGCAAATCCCCGCCCGAGGCCCTGCCCCACGTGGCGCAGTTCTCTCACTGGGACGCCCTTCCGGACATCGTCGCCCGCCTCTGCTGATGGCCTGAGGGTGTGCAGGTCTGGCGGCAACCGGATCGCATCGCCCCCTTCGCGACCAAGCCCAACCAATCACCCCAATCGCGTCAAAATCGCGCCCTAAACCATGGTTACCAAAGCACAAAGCCCGCAGGTCAAAACCCCTGTGCCAAAGCCCCCCGTGCCAAAGGTAACCATCATGCTCGTATTCGCCACGCTCCTGACCGCCGCGCTGATCGCCTGGCTCGCCAGCCTGCCCAGGTTCGCCCTGCTCAGGCTCGCCCTCGACGATACCTTGAGGCCAAAAATGAAGGGCCTCTTCATGGTCCGTGGCATCAACGCACTGGCCCATTACAACCTCGACGCGGTGTCGCGACACAGCTATCGCTACCGCCGCGAGGCACCTTTCGATCTGAAGCCCGTGGCCTGGGCGCTTGGCCTGTCCGGACTGTTCGTCACGACAGCGCTCTGCCTCGGCTGGCTGATCTGGGACATCCCCGGCTACGGCGGGTGGAATTACTTCACGGACAACCTGTCCTTCGCCGCCCGCCTGCCGCAAACGCTGGTGACAATTGGCTGCATGCTCGGCTTCGTACTGTACGCCGGGGCGATCGAGTGGGAAGGCATCCTGCCCCCCTCCGAAGACCAACTGCGCAACAACCTCTATTCCTTGGCCTTCCTGGTTTTCTTCTTTGGCCACAAGCAGATTTTCGGAGACCACGGCCTCATACTGTTCACCGCGCCACTTCTGTTGCTCGTGCCGCAGACGCGAGGTCGGGTCCTCCCTATCGCGGTCATCGGCCTTCTTGCGATCGCCTTCGGCATCCTGTTCAACCAATCTCCCTCGTTGCGGGCCATCCTGGTCGCGATCCTCGTGATCGCTGTCATGACCTGGGTCGCCTGGACCATCGCGGTCGAGGTGCTTGCAACCGTGAAGTGGTACGATCCCGAACCCCTGCTCATCCTGGCCGGACATGCCGTTGCGATCGTCGCCGGCCTGCTCTGCGCCATCGCCGCGCCGCTGCTGACGCTCGCCCTGCTGCCCTACGTGGTGCCCGATGCGGTGGTGGGCGAGACGGACATCACGGCGCCCTTCCGCAACCACACGCCCGGCGCCCTGATCACCCTCGCCATCGCCTGCTCCGCGCCCCTGATCCCCGCGCTGAACTTCCTGCTGCGCGGATTGGGCGATGCCATCGCCAACGCGACCCCCGCGATGAAGTCCTTCCTCCACAAGCTGGAGACCACGACGGGCGAGCTCGACAGGCAGGGCCTGCACACGCTCTTCGCGCCGTACCGCAAGGCAAATGCGCTGGGCTTCGCCGTCGCCACAGTCATCGTCGCACAGATCTACGCAGCCCTGCTGATGAAGCTAACCCTGATCCTGGTATCCCTGACCTGAGCCGTCTCGCGCAGGTCGGGGTTATACCCCGACTTCCCCTCAGTCTCAGGCGGACCGGCGGTACTTGAACACCCCGGTCCCCTTGGCCACCAGTTCGCCGGTCTCGTCGCTGATCTCGGCCTCGGCAAAGAAGGTGCCCTTGCCGCCCCCGGTGCGCCGCCCGGTCCCGGTCAGCAACACCCCCTTGGGGCGCGAGATATACTGCACGTTCAGAGACAGCGTCAGGCACAGCTGCACCCGCTCCGGGTCACCGGTCCAGCACCCGGCGTAGCCCATGCAGGTGTCCAGCAAGGATGCGTAGACCCCGCCATGCACGTTCATATGGCGGTTCATCAGGTGGTGATCGACGGGCAGTTCGATCACGCAGAGGTCTGGCCCCCAGTCCTCCACCCGCATCCCCAGATGCGCCTGAAAGGGATATGGCTCTTCGCGGAAACGCTCATCCATAGCGGTGCCGGGCCTCCAGCCCCAACTCCGCGAAGCGCGGCACGTAAGCGCCCAGCTTCAAACCCTTTTCCGGGTTGGCCGCATTGCCGTCCAGCGCGCGCTTCTTAACCCCTTGCAAGATCGCCGCCATCCGGAAGAACGCAAAGGCCACGTAGAAGCCGAAGCCCTCCGGCGGCGCGATGCCCCGCCGCGCGCAGTAATCAGCGATGAAGTCCTGATCCGTGGGCAGGCCCAGCGCGGCCCGGTCGACCCCCGCCAGCCCACGCCCCTCGGCCCCGGGCGGCAACTGCCACTGCATGATGACCCCGGCGAGGTCGGCATAGGGATGGCCCAGCGTCGACAGCTCCCAGTCCAGCACCGCCAGGCACTCTGGCCCGACCTCGGAAAACAGCATGTTGTCGATGCGGTAATCCCCGTGCACCAGCGTCCGCTGGCCGTCGTCGGCGGGCAGGTTCTCCTCCAGCCAGCCGATCAAGGCATCCATGCCCGGCTGTTCTTCGGTCGCGCTGGCGCGGTACTGCTTCGTCCAGCGGCCCAGTTGCCGTTCGTAGTACGACCCCGGCGCGCCGAAGTCGCCGAGGCCCACGGCCTCCACATCGACGTCATGGATCGCCGCCAGCACGCGGGCCATTTCACCGAAGATCGCTGTCCGCCCCTCGGGCACCTCTCCCGGCAGGCTCGGGTCCACCAGATTGCGCCCCGAGACATGGCTCATGACGTAGAACTTCACGCCCAATACGGCGTCATCCTCGCAGAGCGCCAGCATCCGCGGCACCGGCACCCCGCTCCCGGCCAGGGCCTTCTGCACGCGATATTCGCGATCCACCGCATGGGCCGATTTCAGCAGCACACCGGGGGGCTGGCGGCGCAGCACATAGGTCCCCGACGCCCCGCGCAACAGATACGTTGGATTGGACTGCCCGACCGAGAACTTCTCGGCCATCAACGGCCCTTCGAAACCCTCGACATGGACCTTCATCCACGCCGCGACGCGCGCCAGTTCCTCATCCGTCATTGCGATACTTCTTCAATTCCGCACGGGCCACCTGCCGCCGATGCACCGCGTCCGGCCCGTCGGCAAAGCGCAAGGTGCGCACATGCGTCCACATGTTCGCAAGGTCGAAGTCCTGCGAAATCCCCGCCGCGCCATGCAGCTGCATCGCCTCGTCGATGACCTTCCCGGCCATCAGGGGCGCGACCACCTTGATCTTGGAAATCCACGGCTGCGCGGCGCGCACGCCCGCAGTGTCCATCATCCACGCGGCCTTCAGGCACAGAAGCCGCGCCATCTCGATTTCCATCCGGGCATTGGCGATGATGTCGTAATTTGCCCCCAACTCGCTGATCTGCTTGCCGAAAGCCTCGCGCGCCAGACCCCGGCGGCACATCATCTCCAGCGCCTTCTCAGCCTGCCCGATGGCCCGCATGCAGTGGTGGATGCGCCCCGGTCCAAGCCGCCCCTGCGCCACCTCGAACCCGCGCCCGTAGCCCAGCACGATGTTCTTTGCCGGCACCCGAACATCGGTGAACCGGATGTGCATATGCCCATGCGGCGCGTCGTCCGCGCCAAAGACCGTCATGGGCCGCAGCACCTCGATCCCGGGCGTGTCGGGGTCCATGACGAACATCGTGTGCCGCGCGTGTTTCGCCGCGTCCGGGTCGGTGCAGGCCATCAGGATGTACAGCCCACAGCGCGGATCGCCCGCGCCACTGATCCACCATTTCTCGCCGTTCAGGACAAAGTCGTCGCCGTCCTTCACCGCCGAAAACGCCAGCTGCGCCGCGTCGGAGGACGCCACCCCCGGCTCCGTCATGACATAGGCCGACCGGATCTCGCCAGCCAACAGCCGCGTCAGCCAGCGTTCCTTCATCCAGTCCTCGCCGTAGCGTTCCAGCACCTCCATGTTGCCGGTGTCGGGCGCGTTGCAGTTGAAGACCTCGGCGGCGATATGCACCTTGCCCATCTCCTCGGCGAGATAGGCATATTCGACGGTCGTCAGGCCATAGCCGCGATCCGACTCCGTCAGCCAGAAGTTCCACAACCCGCGTTCCCGCGCCTTGGCCTTCAGCCCGTCGAGGATCTCCAACTGCCTGTTGGTATGAAAGAAACGCCCCTTCGGGTGTTTGCCTACCTCGGCGTGAAACTCGGCGTCCAGCGGCGCGATCTCGTCCTCGATCATGCGGCGCACCGCGTCGATCAGCGGCTTCACCCGCTCGGTCATTCCAAGGTCCATGACCCTCTCCTATTCCGTGTAAAACCGCGTGATCCAGCTGGCCACAAGGGCAGGCCGTGCCTCTCCCTCGATTTCCACCTCGACCTCCCAATGCACGTCCAGCCAGCGCGCATCTGAATCCTCCGGTGCCTCGTCCACCCCGGCCACGCTGAACCGTCCGCGCACCCGCCGCCCCACCCTGACGGGCGAGACAAAGCGGATGCGGTCAAAGCCGTAGTTGACCGAGGACGCCACGCCCTTCAGCCCCTCGACCACCTGATAAGACATGGCGGACAGCATCGACAGCGTCAGGAACCCATGCGCGATGGTCCCCCCGAACGGCGTCCCCGAGGCGAATTCCGCATCAAGGTGGATGTCCTGCCAATCCTCCGTGGCATCGGCAAAGGCCTTCACCCGCGCGGGCGACAGCGTGAACCAGTCGCTTTCGCGGGGGGCCATGCCCCTGAGGTCATCAGCCAGCATCAGGCAACTCGTAGCCGTCGAACCGTTCGCGCAGGGTCAGTTTCGACACCTTGCCCGTGGCGGTCAGCGGCAGGTCCTCGACGAACTCCATGGCGTCGGGCAACTGCCACTTGGCGACATGTTCCAGCATCATCTCGTGGATCTCGTCCAGCGTCGGCCCGCCGTCCTTGGGCACCACGACCAGCAGGGGACGCTCCTCCCACTTGGGATGCGGCACGGCGATCACGGCGCACATGGCGACCTTGGGATGCGCCATGGCGATGTTTTCCAGATCAATGGACGAAATCCATTCCCCGCCCGACTTGATGAGGTCCTTGGACCGGTCCTGGATATACAGGAACCCCTCGGCGTCGATGCTGGCGACGTCCCCCGTGCCAAACCAACCCTCTGCATCAAATGCCTTTTCCGAAGCTTCAGGGTTGTTGAAATACCCCGAGATGATCGAGTTGCCACGCACATACAGCTCGCCCACCGCCTTGCCGTCATGCGGCAGACGCTGGCCCTCGTCGTCGTTGATCTTCAACTCGACGCCGAACACCCGCCGCCCCTGCTTGGCCTTCAGCGCCATCTGCGCGTCGAAGGGCAGCGCCTTCATCGGCTCGGACAACTGGCCGTGGGTACCGACGGGCGACATCTCGGTCATGCCCCAGGCGTGGCAGACGTCGACGCCCTGCTTTTCAAAGAACTCGATCATGGCGCGCGGCGCGGCCGACCCGCCGATCACCAGCTGCTCCAGCTTCGACGGCACGGCGCCGCGTTTCTCGACCTCGGCGCGCAGGCCCATCCAGACGGTCGGCACCCCCCAGGAGGCGGTGACGCCCTCCTGCTCCATCAGGGTATAGACCGACTCGCCGTCCAGCTTGCCCCCCGGCATGATGAGCGAGGCCCCCACCAGCGGCGCGGCATAGGGCAGCCCCCAGGAATTGACGTGGAACATCGGCACCACCGGCAGGATGCGCGACCCTTCGTGCAGCGACTTCGGCAGGGTCACGGAAAGGAACAGCGCGTGCAGCACGGTCGAACGGTGGGAATACAGCGCACCCTTGGGGTGGCCCGTCGTCCCCGAGGTATAACACAGCCCGGCGGCGGCGTTTTCATCCACCAAGGGCCAGTCGTAGGTCTCTGGCTCGCCCTCCAGCAGGTCCTCGTAGCAAAGGAACGCGACGCGGCTTTCCGGCATATGGGCGCGGTCGGTCATGGCCACCAGTGTCAGCCCCTCGGGCAGGTGGTCGGCCAGCGCTTCGATGATGGGGACAAAGGTCAGGTCGACGCACAGCACCCGGTCGCCCGCGTGCTGGATGATATACAGCATCTGCTCGGCCGACAGGCGCGGGTTGATCGTGTGACAGACCGCCCCCATGCCACTGATTCCGTAGTACAATTCGAAATGGCGATAGCCGTTCCATGCCAGCGTCGCGACCCGGTCGCCGGGCTGGACACCGATCCCCGCCAGCCCGTGCGCCAGTTGCGCCACGCGGGCATAGGTCTGGCTATAGCTCTGGCGATGCATGTCGCCCTCGGTCCGGACCGAGACGATCTCGCCCCCCGGGTGCGCGGTGGCAGCGTAATCGAGAATCTCGATGATCCTCAGGGGCATGTTCATCATCATGCCCTGCATCATGGTCTGCATCTGGCCCTCCCTTGCCGTCTGCACGTCTGGCTCTAGACTGCGCAAGATGCGCCGCCCGGTGCAACCGATTTTCCTGACTGCGACGTAGAGGAACTTTCATGTCCGACCAGATGACCCGCATCACCCTCGCCCGCCGCCCCGAGGGCACGCCCGTTCCCGAGGACTTTGGCCTTGAAACCGGCCCCCTCCCCGAGGTCGCGGACGGCGAAATGCTGGTGGCGGTCGAGGTGTTTTCGCTCGATCCCTACATGCGCGGGCGGATGAACGCGGTCAAAAGCTACGCCGCCGCAACCGAGATCGGCGATACCATGACCGCGCAGGGCGTGGGCCGCGTGCTGGTGTCCAAGGCCGAGGGATTCGCCGAGGGCGACATGGTCATGGGGACGACCGGCTGGGCCAGCCACGCGGTGCTGAAAGCCACCGAGGCGCTGAAATGGGACAACGGCCTGCCGCCCTCGACCGCGCTTGGCGTGCTGGGGATGCCAGGTTTCACCGCCTGGACGGGCCTGCGCGAATACGGTCGCCCCAAGGCGGGCGAGACGCTGGTGATCGCCGCCGCCACCGGCCCGGTGGGCGCCATGGTCGGCCAGCTGGCCAAGGCCGCCGGTCTGCGCACCGTCGCCGTCGCGGGCGGGGCAGACAAGTGCGCATTGGCCAGGGAGAAATTCGGCTTTGACGCGGCGGTGGATCACCGGGCGTATGACGACGCCTCGTCGCTGCGCAAGGCGCTGGCCGAGGCCTGCCCGGACGGCGTCGACATCTACTGGGAAAACGTCGGCGGCAAGGTGCTGGAGGCGGTCATCCCGCTGATGAACGACCATGGCCGCGTGCCGATCTGCGGCACGATCGCGTGGTATTCGGGCGTGGACGGCGACACGGACCGCCTGCCGATGGTCTGGCGCTCGATGTTGACGAAACGCCTTTCGGTGAATGGCTTCATCATCTTCGACCACTGGGGCGGCTACCGCGATTTCCTGACCGAGGTCGCGCCGAAGGTCGCCAGCGGCGAGATCACCTACCTGGAAGACGTGACCGAGGGGCTGGAGAACGCGCCCGAGGCCTTCATCTCGATGCTCTCGGGCGGGAACATGGGCAAGACGCTGGTGCGTCTGGCCTGAGGTTTGAACAGAGGTTTGACCGGAGGGGTTTCGGACCGCTGCGCGATCCGACCGGCCCGGTGGGGGGGGGGGGGGGGTCGGGCCGGGGGCCCCGCCCCCGGGGGGGGGGGGCCGGCCCCCCCCCCCCGCCCCCGACTAAAAGGCACGTCTCAGGCGCCTTCCAGCACCGACAGGGCCTCTTGCAGGTTCCGCGCGCCGAGCTTGCTGTAGGCGGATTTCAGATGCGTCGAGACCGTGCCGTGCGACACGCCAAGGCGCGCCGCGCAGTCCTGCCGCGTCAGGCCGATCCGCATGAGGTCCAGCACCTCGGCCTCGCGCCGCGTCAGCACGGTGCTGCGCAGGTCCCCGCCACCTGACAGCGCGAGATGCGGCACAAGTGCCATGTCCGTGACAAGGCACAGCGTGCGCAGCACCTCCACATGCGGGAAGACGCGCGCCTCCACCTCGGCGCGCGTCAGCGGACCGCACAGGTTGAACCCGCCGCGCAAGCCCCCCGACCCGCCCCGCAGCCGCGTCGCAAGGGCAACGCCCCCCGACATGCCGAACCGCGCCATGCCCTCGATGAAGGCGCGCGCCGCGTCGGGCAGATAGGGATAATCCTCGACGAAGACCGCGCCGGTGGGCGTCATGCGGAAGTCGTTGCAACAGTAGTCGAAGAACGGGTCGCCCTGCTCGCCCGCCACTGGCGGCAGGTCCAGACTGCTCAGCCGCACCGACCGCCCTGCCGTCCGGTCCTCCAGCGCGTAGATGTAATGCTCCAGCCCCAGCCGCGCGATGGCCCGGCCAAAGAGGTCGAGCACCTCGGCGCGCCCGGTGGCCCGGTGAATCGCCGCCGCCGCGCCCAGGATATGTGCCGCCTGTTCCATGCCCGCTCCTTCTGCCCTGACGGAAATGGTTAACGCTGCCGCGGTGCGGTTCAAGACCCGCCCTTGGGGAAAGCCGTCATTCCCCCGATCGGGGGAGGGCCAAAAGGGAACAGGGACCTAAACTGCCGAAAAGATTGACGAGGCCCGCCGTATGCTCCGACAGATTTCATCCTTTTCCCCACCCCGGTCCCCGCTGCTGAAAGCATTCCGAGGGATCCGGGCGACCCCCTCGAAATCCCTGCTCGCCGTCGTGTCGGCCATGGCGCTGGCCACCCTGCCTGTGCCGTCCCGCGCCCAGCAGGCTCAGCAGACGGACATGATGATCGTCTTCGATGCCTCGAATTCCATGTGGGGCCAGATCGACGGGCGCGCCAAGGTCGAGATCGCCCGCGACGCACTGTCGACCGTGGTGCGGGACCTCGCGCCCGGCACGCGGTTGGGGATGATGGTCTATGGCGCCGAGCGGCGCGGCGACTGCTCGGACATCGCCCTGCGCGTGCCGGTCGATGACGCCACCCGCGCGGCCCCCGGCATCACCGCCATCGCGCAAGGGCTGACGCCGCGCGGCAAGACGCCCCTGACCGATGCGGTGCGCCGCGCCGCCGAGGCGCTGCGCTATACCGAAAACCGCGCCACGGTGGTGCTCATCACCGATGGAATCGAAAGCTGCGACGCCGATCCCTGCAGCCTTGCCACGACGCTGGAACAGGCGGGCGTGGATTTCACCGCGCATGTGGTGGGCTTTGGCCTCAGCCCCGAAGAAGGCCAGCAGGTCGCCTGCCTGGCCACGCGCACCGGCGGCGTCTACCTGCCCGCCTCGGATGCGGGGCAGCTGTCCGACGCGCTGGGACGCGCGCTGACGCCCATCGCGCCCGATGCGGCAGATTTCACCCCCGCCGAGACGCCCGCCGTCCCGGAAGCCAATGTCACGCTGATCCTGCGCGACGCCGAGGGGAGCTTTGTGCTGAACGCGCGCAGCTTCTCGGAGGTGGTCCTGCGCGGCCCCGACGGGCAGGAGCTGCGCCCCGACCTGTCCTATGACCGCGATTTCACGGCGCAGATGCGACTGGCCCCCGGTGCCTGGAGCCTGGATGCCCGGCGCGTGGCGCAGGATGGCGCGGGAGAGGGCTACGTCGTGGAAGGCCTGCCGCTGACGATCGCGTCGGACGCCGCGCAGCAGACGCTGGACCTGGCCCTGCACGCCCGTCTCGTGGTGGAAACGCGCCTGTCCGAGGACGAGATCGTCCCGCCCCGCACCAACCTGCCCAGCCTCAGCGGCGATGGCCGCGCGGATTACGCGCTGTTTGCCCTGCAGGACGGCAGGATGGCCGAGAAGCCCCTCGCCCGTGGCGCCATGGGGTTCGACGAGGCGGTGGCCCCCGGCGATTACATCCTGCGCGGCACCTTTGCCCGCATGATCACCCGCGACAAGCTGGTGCATGTGGGCGCGGGGCAGAACCGCCTGTTTGTCTTTGATTTCGGCGTCTCACGGGTGCTGCCCTATGCACTGACGCCCGAGGGGGTGCGGGTGATCGACGCGGGCGGCAAGCCGCAGACGACCTACGCCTACCCCGATGCACAGGCCGACGCGATCCGGCGCGGCGGTGCGCCGAGGACGTCGAAGGGCGGCCCTGCGCCGCTTTACCTGACACCCGGCCAGTGGAAGCTGAACGTCGGCGCGGAAGGCGGCGGCAAGGCGCGCAGCGAGATCCTGCTGACCGTCGGCGCGCCCGGCGAGACGCTGGAATTCGACGTACCGGCGGGACAGACCCTCTCGGCGGAGGACGTGGCGCTGCTCGACACGCCTGAGCCGGGCGACTGCCTTGCGCGGGTGGGCGTGGGGCACAAGGCCTGTCTGGTCGAAAGCCCGTTCGCGTGGGTGGAGGGCAAGCCCGGCGCGCTGAAGGCCGCGCCTCCCGCTGCCGCGCAACCGATCCCGGTCCCGACAGCTGACCCAGCCCCCGTGTCCCCGGCCTCTCCGACCGGCACCGCGCCGGGCTTCAGCCTCGATGGCTTTGCCGCCCCGCCTGCCAGCGGTCTGTTCCGGACCTTCGCACCGGGGGACTATGGCATGATCGCGGATGCGGCGATGTGCTCGGCGCGTCTGGCACGTCTGGCGCCCGAGGGCCTGAGCCTCGTGTACCCGGGCAAGGGGGAAATGGATTTCGCCTGTGCCCCGGCGGCGGGCGGCGACGGCATCGACTGCACGGCAACGGCAGCACGTCAGAACGGAGCGCCCGTGGCCGTGCCGGACGTGAAGGTCAGCGTGGCGAGCACGGCGGGCGGGCCGCAGCTGTGCCTTGGCTCGGAATGCGAGTTGCTGGCCCCCTGCCCGACCGGCAGCGCGGGATCTGCTCCGACCCCCGCCCCGAGCCTGTCTCCGGCGCCCGCGCCCGTCCCTGCGCCTGTACCTGCACCTCAGTCCGCCGACAGCCGCCCGGAGGGGGCATGGAGCTTTGTCGGCTGTACCCGTCAGGCCGTGGTCCTGCGCGGCGATGGCGCGGGAATGCTGCGCTTCCGCCCCAGCGAGAGCGCGGCGTGGACCACGCGCGAGACGTTGTCGTGTGACTGGCAGGCGCCCGCCGTCGAATGCACCTCTGTCGGGGGGCCGGTCCGCGTCGATTTCAGCCAGCCCGCGCGCCCAGCGCTTTGCCTCGACGGCGAGTGCTTCGGCCTCGAAGCCTGCCCGCCCGACGCGGCGCGCGATGCCTTCGGAGCCGGTCAATGAAAGGCTGGCTGATCCCCGTTCTGCTGCTGGGCAGCGCCGCCCAGGCGCAGGTCACATGGGACGTTCAACCCGCCTGGACCCTGCCCATGCTGTCGCTGGACGGCGTGGTGTCGGGGCCTGGCGGCGGGCCGCTGGGCGAAATCCGCCTCAGCGAGGGGCAAGGCACCGGCACGATCCGCTGGCCCGGCGGCGACGGGCGCGTCGTGCCGCTGGCCCTGACCGCCGAACCGCGCGGCGAGATGGGAGTCGAGATTGACCTGCGGCCCACGTCGGGCCGGATCGAGGACGAGATGGCCGGTCGCCTGTTGCTCGCCCGCACGCCCGAGGGGCGGATCACCGGCACGCTGCTGACCGAGGTGGGCTTTACCGAGGTCGCCCTTGCCACCAGTGCCCCGCTGCGCGTCGAACCGCCCGAACCCGAGCCCGATGAGCGGGACAGTCACGACGCCCCGGCCTTTGGCGTCACGAAATCCTATTACCACCTGCGCGGCGTGCCCTCCGGGCAGAACCTCACCCTGCGGGCCGCGCCCTCCCGGGAGGCACGCAGCACCGGCAGCACCAATGCAAACGCCTCGGGCCTGCTGGTGATCGAGTGTACGCCGCAGATCGACCAGATCGCCTTTGAGGAAGCGCCGCATGCGCGCAAGCTGGCCCTGCTGGATGCGCTCTGGTGCCATGTCACCGTGCCGATGGCTGGGGATGCCTTTCTCGAGGGCTGGGTCCCCGGTCGCTACCTGGAGCCCGACGCATGACACGCCTGTTCCTCGTCCTCCTGCTCGTCCCTTTGCCAGCCCTGGCCGAGGATCTCCCCGTCGCCTTCCGCTACTGCGTCGAGGGCGTGCGCACGGACCTCAACATGCGCGCGGGCCCCGGCACGCAGCACGGACCGCTTGGCGCGATCCCGGCGCAGGCCTGCGACGTCGAAGGCGTGCGCTGGCGCACCCGCGACTGGGTACTGGTGTCATGGCAGGGGACGCTGGGCTGGGTCGCCCTGCGCTACCTGCGGCCAGTCGAGTGAAGCAGGGAATGAAACGGCGAATGATGCGCGCGGGCCTCGCGGTGCAGCTGTGCCTGTTGCCGTTGTCCGCGCTGGCGCAGGGCATGGATGCGGACAGGGCCGCGCGCCTGCGCGCCCGTGCCGCTGCCGTGACGGCCTGCGACGGCTTTGCCGTGCCAGCCTCGGTGCAGCCGATGGCGCATGTCCCGCTGACCGCACCGCCCGGCATGGGCGACGCGCCGCGCATGGTCTACGAGACCCGCAAAGGCCTGATCCCGGTGCTGCCGATGCAAGGCGAAACCGGGCTGGAGGTCTTTGCCCCGCTGCACCCGGACGGCGCGGGCGGCGGCGAGGGATACCTGCACATCGGCTGGACCGACGCGGCGACGGGGGTCTCGGTCACCTGCGCGCCGCGCCCCATGACCATCGCCGCCGCCGTGCCGCCAAAGGGCGCGTGGACGGGCATGATCGCCGCCCTGACCGAGGATGTTCAGGCCCTTGAGGCGCACCGCCCCGGCGCCACGGGCGATGGCCCGAACGGGGCGACCGCCCAGATCGCCGATCTCGAGGCCACCTATGCCGAGGCCCCGGCGGAGCAACGCGCCCTGTTGGACATCTGGGCCGCCGAGGCCGGGCCAAAGCCCGACCGCCCGCGCCTGCCACCGCCCTCCGACAAGCCCACCGTGATCGACGCTGGCCCCGCGCCGGTCCCTGCGACCCGCGCCTTTCCAACCCCCGACCCCGCGCCGACGGGCAATGACGCGCTGTGTCCGGGCAGTCCCGAAAGCTACCTTGCCTCGCTCGACGCGCTGGCCTGGGCCAATGCCCACAATGACGCCGAGGTCCAGCAGTACTACACCGCCGGAACGACCCTTGCGGGGATCTCGGCAGGACTGTTCGGCGCGATGGTCTCGCCCAAGCTGGGACAGCGCATCGAGAACGGCGTGGGCGCGGCGGCCGGACTGACCAACCTGCTGTCCAACATGGTGCAGGGGCTGGTGCCCGGAGAGGTGAAGCGGCTCGACGCCGCGCTTTCCGTTGAAGAGCTGACGGAGGACACCACCGACCCGGTGGTGCATGTCCTCAACCCCGTCCTACACCTCGAAAGCAAGGGCTGGAGCACCGCCAAGGCGCGGCTCGACCTTGCCATCATCGGCCTGCAGCTTCAGGGGCAGGCCCTGCCCGGCGGCACGGCAGCGTCGAAGGCCACACGGCGGCTGTTGGGGAAATCGTCTGACGAACTGCTCGACGCGGCGCAGGCACTGCAAAAGTCCAATCCCGACCTGATGAACTGGAAACAGATCTACGCCACGCCCGTGGGCCGCGAAGTGGCTGACACGCTCTTTGACGAGGCGGCGCTGGACAGCCTGATGAAACCGCTTACGGCGCTGCTGGACAACGAGATCGTCAACAAGGCGTGGGATACGGGCGTTGGTGTCGGGCTGGACGGCACGGACCGCAGCATCGTGCGGACGACCTGTCGCCTTGCCGATCCGCAGTGGAAACTGATGCGGCACGAGCTGCTGCGCCCCTTCGGTCTGGAACCGCTTTATGCCGCGTCGAACAACACGCCCTATCAGGCCGTGCGCCCCGCCATCGCCACGGTGCATGTGCGCCTGCGCGAAGAGGTGCCGATCCGGCTGTCGAAACGCCCGACGCTGGACCTGCCCATGGTCATCCATCCGGCGCGGCTCTACCCATTGCGGGCCGACGGGCCGGTGATGGCCGGGGAAAGCGCCGAGATCCACCTTGATGCGCAGGTGCTGGAACATCCCGCGCGGGTGCGCTGGGAGGTGAGCGGCGGCCCGCCCGCCTCGGTCACCGAACTGCCCGTGGAGCCCGGCCGCGCCGCCGGGGTGCGCATCGCCACGGCGAAGGACAGCGACGCGCCGATCCATGTCCGCGCGACACTGGAGGGCAAGACCCTGCGTGACAGCGAACCGGCGGTCTTCAGCCATGTCATCCACATCGGCAAAGTCGAGGCGCAGGCCCTGCCGAAGTGCGGCTGGGTCGGCGCGAAGGCGCGGATCGAACTGCGCGTCATGCCGGGCGGGCGTCTGCTGGATCCTGCCGGATACGCCTGGAGCGTGTCGCCCGGCGGCACCCTCCTCGCGCCCGGTGTCATCGGCATCACGCAAAGCGGTCCGCCGCTGAGTGTCACCGCGACACCGACCGCGGGACGGGACCGCACGCCCATCCGCACGCTGGTCGAACGCGACTGTGCCTGCGGGCGCGCGCTGTTTCCCGGCGTGAAGATCGAGAGCCAGCCCTTCTCGCCGCTCGCCACCAGCCTGTTCGGTGCGGAGTTCTTTGCCATCGTGGGCGAGGGCCGCTGGTCCGTCACCGGGCCGGGAGAGCGGTCCGGGGTCGAGCCCGAAATGCGCCTGACGCTCACGACGCGTCAGGACGAGGCGACGGGCGCATGCCGCGTGGTCACCGCGCCGACGCTGGCCCGCAAGGGGGTGGTGCAGACCTTCGTCGACAAGGACGTGGCGGCCTTCACCGAAGACAGTCTCAACATCTTTGGCGATGCGCTGGATTTCGACATCCTCGACCCCGCGCCGCAACGTTTCGAAAGCAGCTTTGACGCGGACGTTCCCCTGCGTGGCTCGGTCCTGCCGGTCGATTATCGAGGCCCGGGCGACCTGTTCGTCACGCGCGGAGGGAGCGGCCTGAGCGTCACCTACAGCGTCGACGGCACCGCGCGCCCCCGCGTCGACCGGGGCTGGCCCACGCGACGTACCAACCTTGGCGACACGCTGGAATTCCACGCCCGCTACAGGGCCTCCTTTACCGCCTACCCCGAGGACCCGAAATGAAACGACTGCTTGCCCTGCTGATCCTTGCCACGCCCCTGCATGCCGAAATCCCACAGGCCGCCACGGGCCTGTACGCGCCGCCGCTGCAACCTGCCGCGCTTTGCCCCATGGGCCATTACCGGCTGTACCCGGACGGTCGCCTGCTGGGCGTCGGCACCGTCGTCAAGCCCGGCTACCTCTGCCGCGACGGCGGCGAGGCGCTGGACTGCTACGAAGGCGAGATGGACGGCGCGGTCCTGCATGTCCCCCGCCGCGACGGCACCGCGCCGCGCACGCGGATGCTGCCCGTGCCGGAGGAAGGTGTGCTGCTTTGGGATGTGGACGGGCGGTTGCCGAAACCGATGGAGCGTTGCCCGGCCTTCACCCCCCTGATGCCCGAACTGACCCTAGCGGACGATGCCCCTGCCGCGGTGGTCGATGAGGCCGCGCTTGACGCGGCGGGCGGCGCGGTGATTGCCACGGCGGGACAGCCGGGCGCGGGCACGCCGGGGGCCTTCCCGGTCACCGGGATCTTCGGCCTCGTCCCGGAGAGCCCATTGCTGCTGAAGGCGCTCGACACCCTTGCCGCCCCGGAGGGCAGCGTCGAG
Organism: Sagittula sp. S175; assembly: GCF_049800975.1. Lineage (NCBI taxonomy): Bacteria > Pseudomonadati > Pseudomonadota > Alphaproteobacteria > Rhodobacterales > Roseobacteraceae > Sagittula > Sagittula sp. S175. The sequence continues at coordinate 223,904 of NZ_JBNAGB010000005.1, read as the reverse complement.
GAGAAAGAGCGACAGACCGCCGAGGGGCTGCTGGGCGCGGCCTGCTCGCCGCCCTACGCGCTGGGGGCCGATGGGCGGATGACCACCTTTCTCGTGGTGCAGGGCGTGCTGCGGGCCAAGGATGTTCTGGGCTGCGCGCCCGAGGAGGGTCGCCTGACCTGTCGCTACCACGCGAAGCGCAACGGGCAGTTCATCGCCGACCCCGAGGGGCGGCAGGCGCTGGTCCGGATCGACACCACGCAGGAGCCCGCGCGCCTGTGCCGCGAGGACGCCGGGGTCTGCACCGTCATGATCCCCTGCCCCGAGACCATGGCCGATATGCCGGTGGAGGGGCTGGCGCCGGGGGCCACGCTGGGCAGCCTTGTGCAGCCCTGACGCGAGGCTTCGTTCGGTCAGACGAAGGGATTGTCGTCCTGCATCTCCAGCGCCAGCGGCGCGGGCGTGCCGCCGAGGTCGTCGATCCTCAGACCCTCGGTCGGCTTTGACAGGCGATTGCGCACCACCCAGTACAGGCGCGACTGGGCGCGGGTAATCGCCACATAGGCCAGCCGCTTCCACAACGGTTGCCCCGCCTCGTTCCGGCCCATGCGCGCGGCGGTGAAGAGGTCCGGGGCAAAGACCTGCACGTCCTCCCACTGTGACCCTTGCGCCTTGTGGATGGTCACCGCCGCACCATGCAGAAAGGTCGCCCCCATGCGCGCGGCATAGGGGATGAAGGGCTCTTCCTCGTCGGGTTTCTCGATCTTCACGATGGACGCCGCCGAGACCTGCGGTTCCAGCGCGCCCACCACGTGCAACTTCGAGAACCCCGGCTTGCGCCCCGGGCCGAGGTAGATGACCTGCGCGCCCTTGATGAGGCCGCGGGCCTCGAGGTCGAGCCGCTTTTTGCGATGTTTCAAAGGCAGTTCAAGGCCATCGCAGATCAGCGGCTCGCCCGGCAGAAGCTCGGTCATGGGCGCGCCGTGGACATGGCGGAAGGCGTTGATCAGGCGGATGCGCGTGGCATTGCGCCAGACCAGCACGGGAGAGCGCGCCATGAGGTCGACCTCGACCCGCTGGGCATAGACGACGCGGTCGTCCTGACGGGCCTTGTCCTCGACCAGCCGTTCGAAATCCTCGAAACCGATCTGGGGATCGGCGAGCGCATGGGCGAGGTCGAGGATCGGGTTGTCGGCCTCCTGACGGTGGATGCGATGCAGCTCGAACTTCTGGCTGTCCTTGAGCTTGTCGAACACCATGCCGCCGGACTGTCCCACGGGGGCCAGCTGCGCCGGGTCGCCAAAGAGGACGAGGTTGGGAAAGATCTCCTGCAGGTCGCCGAACTGCTTTTCATCCAGCATCGACGCCTCGTCGACGAACCCGATATCCAGCGGCTCGTCGCGGCGCTTCCACCCGGTGATGAAATCGCTGCCCCTGAGACCGGCGGCCGCCAGCGCGGCGGGGATGGATTTATGCACCTCGTAGGAGGCCTGCGCGCGGGCGAGCGCCTCTTCGGGGAAGCCTTCGATCTCGGGCGCGTCGCCGGTGCCGTCGAGCCAGTCGGCGATCTTTTCGTACTCGGGATCATAGACCGGCGTGTAGATGATGCGGTGGATCGTGGTGGCGGGCACGCCGCGCATACGCAGGACCGAGGCGGCCTTGTTGGTGGGGGCGAGCACCGCCAGGGTGCGGGCATCGCGGGCGCGTTTGGATTCGTAATCTCCCGAGACGATCTCGACCCCGTTGGCCTCCAGCGCCTTGACCAGTTCCGACAGCAGCAGGGTCTTGCCCGACCCGGCCTTGCCCATCAGGGCCATGACATTGGCGTCGCTTTCCTTGGCAGGCAGGCAGAGGCCGTTTTCGAGATCGACCCCCGCCGCGCGCAGCATCGAGGAGACGCGGTCATGGGCTTCGGCCTGGTCGTCGGAATAGGTGATCGCGGTGCTGGACATGGCGCGCACCCTACCCTTGGGACGCGGGGGCTGCCAGACATGAAAACGCGCGCCAGAGCGGCGCGCTGCGGGTTTTTCGGTGGGGCGGATTTCTCCGGATTGCGGGGGCAAATTGTCAGCCGGCAATTTGGTCCCGCAATCCGCAACTGTTTCAGATCAATGGGTTGCCTCGCCCCGATCAGGCGGCAATCAGGCCCGCCTCGTCGACGATCTCGCCAAAGGAGAGTTCGAACCAGCGCTTTGACAGCTCGGGCGTGATGCCTGCGGTCTTGGACACCTTGGCCTGCGCCTCGGCAGTGAATTCCCACAGGCCGACGGCGATCAGGGCGCGGCCTTCGCCTTCCTGGCCGAGGATGTCGGGGGAGGAGCCGATGCGCTTGTAGATGCGGACCATGCGGGCGTCGAAGACACCGACGTAATGTTGCACGCCGAATTCCTGCATGACCTCGCCGCCCGCCAGCATCAGGGCCGCCGCGACGCCGGGGGTGGCGGTGCGCGACAGGCAGAAGCGGGTGCATTCCCAGATCAGCGGGCTTTCGATGCGGACGCCGTCGGTGAGGTGGATGAAGTGGTCGTTCACCATGGTGCGGCCCACGGTGGGCAGCAGGCGCATCGAGCCGCCGTGGGTGCCGTCGGCGTTTTCCCAGATGACATAGAGCGGGTTCTCGGCGTCGTACTCGTCGCGCTCGAAGCCCTTTTCGTCCACGGTGACGTCCCAGCCGAGGCGGGTCTTGAACTGGTCGGCACGGTCCAAGAACATGGTGCGGGCCAGTTTCGGGAACTTGTGCAGGTCGTTGCCGTAGATGTAGCGGATCATGTGGGTCATTCCTTTCTGGAGCCGTTCTGGCTGCGTTGATCTGGAATGACCCTGCATTTTACGTGGTTAAGGGATTTCACCACATCCGAACGGGCCGGTAACCAATGGTTTACCAGCCGAGCCGCAATCCTTGTGCGCGTGCCCGTGGGTGCGCCCGTTCAGAGGACCCGATGCGACAGACCGGATCATACCACGATGACCCCTCGGCTAAGCGCCCGCGCGACCGCGTGGGTCGTGTTCATGGCCCCCAGTTTGTGCCTGGCGCTTTCGACGTAGACCCGGAGCGTGTGCTCGGAAATCGAGAGCGTGTCGGCGGCCTGAGCACGGTTGTAGCCGATGGCCAGAAGGGTCATCGCCTCGATCTCGCGCGGGGACAGCGGTTGCGCTGCGTCCGGCGTGCGGCCCGGTTCGAACTCCAGCGCCTTGGAGTTGAAGTAATGGGCCACGAGGATCAGGTCGCGCCGGTTCTCGGAGGTGAATTTCTCCCATTCTTCGTCAGTGCCGTTATGCGACAGCGAAAACAGGGCGAACTGGCCATTCGGGCCGCGGATGGGGATCGAGTAGCCCTGGTTGCCGATCCCGTGTTTGATCGCGTCGTCAAGGAAGGCGCGGGCGGATTTCGAGGACCAGTCCAGCCGCTTCCAGTTGACCGGGTGGAAGCGTTGGTAACAGCCCTGGATCACCGGGTCGATCCGCAGGTATCCCTTTTCGATGTAGTGATTGACCCAGTCGAGGTCGTAGGTGCCACAGCCATATTGTTCGCCGGCGCTGTTCACCCAGTGATAGACGATGTGATCGACACCGTATTCGTCGCGCAGTTCCTCGATCAGGACCTGGAGATCCTCCAGTCCCTCAGCGGACTCCAAACGTTCGATCAGCCCGTCCAGCCGCGGCGCGTTTCGCAAAAAGCCCAATACCGTTTCCTTCGGCAAGGGACGTCATTTCCGCCTGCGCGACGAAGGACGCGTCGTCGAGCTGCGCTGCAAGGGAGGGCATCCCGTTGGCACGCGCAAAGGTCTTCAGGTCGGTCAGTACGTCCAAGATCCAATCATGTCCCATAGCAGCCTCATCCTTAGGTGGTTAACGATTGATTAAGGTAACTCTAGCACGAGGCTAAGCGCGCTAACATTCACGGAATTTTCCTCCCCAGAAATAGCGAGGGGCGGAGTTGTAAGTGACTGAAATGCGGGAAACCGGGCTTTGGACACGAAAAAGCCCGCGAACCGGTGGGCGATTCGCGGGCCTGTGGCACAACCTCCGCAGGGTCAGACACCCCGCGGAGACGACTCGGTTACTTACTTCCGCGCGTCGAGGCAATCCTCAAGCGTGCGCAGGCCGGTCTTGGGGGCCTGCACCAGCACGGCCATGTTGCCCGGCTTGTGCTCGTTGCGCAGCATCTTGGTGTGGGCCTGCGGGATTTCATCCCACGGGAAGACCTCGGACATGCAGGGATCGAGGCGACGCTCACACATGAGGCGGTTTGCGGACGCCGCCTGCTTGAGGTTGGCGAAGTGCGAGCCCTGCAGGCGCTTCTGGTGCATCCACATGTAACGCACGTCGAAGGTGCAGTTGAAGCCGGAGGTGCCGGCGCAGATCACCACGATGCCGCCTTTCTTCACGATCAGGGTCGACACCGGGAAGGTCGCCTCGCCCGGGTGTTCGAACACCATGTCGACGTTCACGCCCTTGCCGGTGATGTCCCAGATCGCCTTGCCGAACTTGCGCGCCTCTTTCAGCCACGCGTTGTATTCCGGCGAGTTCACGGTCGGCAGCTGGCCCCAGCAGTCGAAGTCCTTGCGGTTGATGACGCCCTTCGCACCCTGATCCAGCACGAACTGGCGCTTGGATTCATCCGAGATCACGCCGATCGCATTGGCACCGGCGGTGTTCGCCAGCTGGATCGCGTAGGAGCCGAGGCCGCCCGACGCACCCCAGACCAGGACGTTCTGGCCGGGCTTCAGCTCGTGCGGGTGGTGGCCGAACAGCATCCGGTAGGCGGTCGCCAGCGTCAGCGTGTAGCAGGCGCTCTCTTCCCAGGTCAGGTGCTTGGGGCGCGGCATCAACTGCTGGGCCTGCACCTTGGTGAACTGCGAGAAGGAGCCGTCGCCGGTCTCGTAGCCCCAGATGCGCTGGGACGGAGAGAACATCGGGTCGCCGCCGTTGCATTCCTCGTCGTCGCCGTCGTCCTGGTTGCAGTGGATCACGACCTCGTCGCCCACTTTCCAGTTCTTCACCGCCGAACCGACCTGCCAGACGATGCCCGAGGCGTCGGAACCGGCGATGTGGTAGTCCTGACCGTGCACGTCGAACGGCGAGATCGGCTTGCCCAGGCCCGCCCAGACACCGTTGTAGTTCACACCGGCGGCCATCACGAGAACCAGCACTTCGTGGCTGTCCAGTTGCCAGGTGTCGACGACTTCCTGCTGGAACGACTGCTCCGGCTCGCCGTGGCGGTCACGGCGGATCGCCCAAGCGTACATCTTCTTCGGCACGTAGCCCATCGGGGGCATTTCACCAATCTCGTAGAGATCTTTCTCCGGCGCGTCGTACTGGGCGATGCCCGTCTGCTGATCCAGTGCCATGTCGGCCTCCTGTAGGGTCTGAGGTCGTTAAGGTTTTGCCGCTTTTCGCAGTCGCAGAATCGCGGCGATGACCATGAGATACGGGCGGTCACGCAACTTTGCAACACCATTTGCCAGCATTTTGAAATTTTATAACCGAGCGGATGCAGAAATTTCCACGCAAACGCAGCATCGCTTAACCTTTGCCCTTGTTGGATGCCGATGTGTCAGGCACTCCCCCCGGCTGGCGACGCACAGGACAATTGGCCCACTTGCATGACCCGAACCCGTGCCGCCATGCTGCGACAGCAGCGCCGCATCGCGGCGAATTGACAGAGACATAATCTTTCGCGTATCCCGTCACGGACGCAACAAGATTGCCCTTTCACGATTCATGCCTGAGGAGGCCCCGATGACCGAGACCAAGAAAGACCGGCCCTGGTTGATCCGCACCTACGCGGGGCATTCGACCGCCGAAAAATCCAACGAGCTGTATCGCACGAACCTCGCCAAGGGGCAGACGGGCCTGTCCGTGGCCTTCGACCTGCCGACCCAGACGGGCTATGACAGCGACCACATCCTCGCGCGCGGCGAAGTGGGCAAGGTCGGCGTGCCGGTCTGCCACCTGGGCGACATGCGGACCCTGTTCAAGGACATCCCGCTGGAGCAGATGAACACCTCGATGACGATCAACGCCACCGCCCCCTGGCTGCTGGCGCTGTATATCGCCGTGGCGGAGGAACAGGGTGCCGACGTCACCAAGCTGAACGGCACCGTGCAGAACGACCTCATCAAGGAATACCTGTCGCGCGGCACCTATATCTGCCCGCCGAAACCGAGCCTGAAGATGATCGGCGACGTGGCGGAGTATTGCTACAAGAACGTGCCGAAGTGGAACCCGATGAACGTGTGTTCCTACCACCTGCAAGAGGCCGGCGCGACGCCCGAGCAGGAACTGGCCTTTGCGCTGGCCACGGCGATTGCGGTTCTGGACGAACTCAAGCCGCGTATCCCGGCAGAGGATTTCCCGACCGTCTGCGGGCGGATTTCGTTCTTTGTGAATGCGGGCATCCGCTTCGTGACCGAGATGTGCAAGATGCGCGCCTTCGTCGACCTCTGGGACGAGATCGTGCTGGAGCGCTACGGCGTCGAGGACGAGAAGATGCGCCGCTTCCGCTACGGCGTGCAGGTGAACTCGCTCGGCCTGACCGAACAGCAGCCGGAAAACAACGTCTACCGCATCCTGATCGAGATGCTGGCTGTGACCCTGTCGAAAAAAGCCCGGGCGCGCGCGGTGCAGTTGCCCGCGTGGAACGAGGCACTCGGCCTGCCCCGCCCCTGGGACCAGCAGTGGTCAATGCGGATGCAGCAGATCCTGGCATACGAGACTGACCTGCTGGAATTCGGCGACCTGTTCGATGGCAACCCGGCGGTGGATGCCAAGGTCGAGGCGCTGAAGGACGGCGCGCGGGCCGAACTGGCGAACATCGAGTCGATGGGCGGCGCGATCGGGTCCATCGAATACATGAAGTCGCGTCTGGTGGATTCCAACGCCGAGCGCCTGAACCGCATCGAACGCGAAGAGACCATCGTCGTCGGCGTGAACAAGTGGCAGCAGGGCGAACCTTCGCCGCTGATGGGCGAAGACGGCGGCATCATGGTGGTCGATCCGGCGGTCGAGGAGACGCAGAAGGCACGTCTGGCAGAATGGAAAGCCGGGCGTGACGCCGAGGCGGTGAAGGCCGCGCTGGCCAAGCTGCGCGCGGCGGCTCAGGCGGGCGAGAACGTGGTGCCTGCCTCCATCGAGTGTGCCCGCGCGGGTGTCACCACCGGCGAATGGGCCGGCGAGATGCGCGCCGTGCATGGCGAATTCCGTGGCCCGACCGGCGTGTCGCGCGCCGTGTCGAACAAGACCGAAGGCCTCGACGACCTGCGTTCCATGGTCGACGCCGTGTCGGACCGCCTGGGCAAGCGGATGCGTTTTCTCGTCGGCAAGCCGGGTCTGGATGGCCATTCCAACGGCGCCGAACAGATCGCCTTCCGCGCGCGGGATTGCGGCATGGAGATCGACTACGAAGGCATCCGCCTGACGCCCGAACAGATCGTCACGGCGGCGCAGAACGGCGCGCATGTGGTGGGCCTGTCGATCCTGTCCGGCTCGCATATCCCGCTGGTCGAGGACGTGATGAACCGCATGCGCGAGGCGGGTCTGGGTCATGTGCCGGTGATCGTTGGCGGCATCATCCCCGACGAGGACGCGGCGCGGCTGAAAGCGATGGGCGTGGCCCGCGTCTACACGCCGAAGGATTTCGAACTGAACACCATCATGAAGGACATCGTGACCCTGGTGGATCCTCAGTCTGTGGCGGCCGAATAAGCCCATTTGACGCGACATTACGGAGAGGCCGGGCCCAAGGGTCCGGCCTTTTCGTTTGTGTAGGTCAAGGATTGTTCTGCGGTCATGGCCTCTCGTTTGAGTGGAAAAAACTGACGCGCGTTAGAGTCAGAATTGTTGATAAGGCCCGCGTCGCAATGAATTTGGTTTTGGAATTGAGCGCATAAATCACAGCTAAATCAATTCTTTGTCGGGCTCGCGCATTAACCTTTCATTAACCCGGGATTTTTACTATCTTGTAAAAGCCTCAAAAATTTTGCACTTGGGCGGCACCATTCAAAATGAAGGACCTGGGAATGACCGTAGATCTTGAATCCCTTTCCCGTGAAGAGTTGCAGAAATTGATCGTCGACGCGCAAAAAGCGCTGAAGACCGTGGATGCCCGCAAGCTGGCAGAGGCGAAGCGCGCCGTTGAATTGGCCGCCAAAGAGCACGGCTTCTCGCTCGACGAGGTTTATCAGTCCGGCGGAAAATCCTCCAAGGGTGCGCCGAAATATGCCAACCCCGCAGATCCGACGCAGACCTGGACCGGCCGTGGCCGCAAGCCGAATTGGCTGATCGAGGCGATGGACGCCGGGAAATCCCTCGACGACATGTCGCTTTGAGAGCGGCGGGATGACCGTTCATATCGGTGCACAGCCGGGCGAGATCGCGGAAGTGGTCCTTATGCCCGGCGACCCGCTGCGCGCGGAATGGGCCGCGCAGACCTTTCTGGACGACGCCGTTTGCGTGAACCGCGTGCGCGGGATGCTGGGCTATACCGGCACCTGGAAAGGCCAGCGCGTCACGATCCAGGGGTCGGGCATGGGAATGCCGAGCCTGTCGATCTATGCCAACGAACTGATCCGGGATTACGGTGCCAAAACGCTGATCCGTATCGGGTCGTGCGGGGCCATGCAGGAGAAGGTGCAGATCCGCGATATCATCATCGCGATGACCGCCTCGACGCTCTCGACGCCGTCGCGAGGTATATTCCGGGATTTGAATTTCGCGCCCTGTGCGGATTACGATCTGTTGGAGGCGGCTGTTTCGGCGGCGCGTGCCAAGGGGTCGGCCGTGCATGTCGGCGGGATTTATTCCTCGGACGTGTTTTACGACGAGCGCCCGGATCTGAATGAGCAGATGGTGCGTCACGGCATTCTGGGCGTCGAAATGGAAGCGGCCGAGCTATACAACCTTGCAGCCCGGCACGGTGTGCGGGCCTTGGCCGTGTTGACGGTGTCGGACCATTTGCTGACCCACGAGGCGCTGCCTTCGGAAGATCGGGAACGGACTTTCGGTGAAATGGTGGAAATCGCTCTGGAGGCGGCTTTCGCCTGATTGGGAGGGGGGATATCCCCCCTTCCGTGATTTTGCGCCCCTATTTCCCGTGGCTGCGGTCATAGGCATTGCGCGCCGGAGACTGCCAATTGCCCAGGGTGCCGGAGGCGGGCGTCAGGACCTCGACCTTCAGCGGTGCGCAGATCGCGGTGTCGGAACTGTGCTCTGATCCGCAATCGCCGCCCGGACAGGCGCTGAGCGCACCAAGCAGATCAATTTCCGCGAAGAATGTCAGGACATCGCCCGGGCGCACCGGCGAGGCCTTCATGAAATATTGACCGGTGTCGCGGGTAAATCCCGTACACATGAAGACGTTCAGAACGTCGTGCACATGCGGTTCCGCCTCGGCCAGCGACAGGCCGCGGGCGTCGGCCAGCGCGCGAGTCAGGTTCGAATGGCAACAGTGGTGGTAGTCGCCGCCCGACAGAAGGCGATGCGTGTAGGGATCGCAGCGCGTGCCGATCACGTCATGGACGGAGCCGCCGAAAGCGTCGATGCCGTACCATGACAGCGAATCCTCGACGATGGTGGCCATGGGCCGCAGGGACGGCAGGTTGGACCACAGGCGGTCCCCGGTGGTGACATGGGTGCCGTGCAGGGCGCGGGTCTTGCCGGAGAAGAAACGCTCGGTCAGGTCATGGGCGTTCCAGAGGTTGAGATCACCGACCTGCGGCGCCTCGACCGAAGTGATGCGGAAGAAACTGCCCGCCGGGACCTCGAACCAGCAGGCATCGCGCGGCGGGGCCATGGTCGTGGCCGTGACCTGCGCGTTGGACAGGGCGCTTTGGTACAGCGGCAGATCGGCGGGTGGCAGGCTGTCGGTGGGATAGCAGATCACCGGGCGGATGGCGCGGCGGGCCTCGGCGTCGGCGGGTGTGGTCGGCTGGGTCATCAGGTGCCTTCTATCTGGTGTCGGCGGTGCCATTTGCGGGCATAGTCGGACTGCCCGTTTTGCGCGACGCGACGGGCCTCGGTTTCCTGAGGTGTCTCGGCGCGGATTTCGGCCTCGGGCGGGGCGAGCCGGCGTTCGAACGGGACGATCTGGGCGATGGGCGTCCCGGCGGGCAGAAGGACCTGCGGCGCGGGACTGGTCCAGCGAAAAGGGACGTTGAAGGGGCGTTGCAATACGTCGCAATCCACCACGGCGTCGAAACAGGTGAACGGCAGTTCGAAATGGTTCAGCGGATGCAGCACCGCCGCCGACCATCCGGGCGGCAGCATGACGCGCCACGGGTTCACAAAGCGCAACGGCAGTTCGCCCGGAAAGGGGCCGGTCTCGCCCCCCACCTGATCCGGGTGCATCAGTTCGACCGGATGAAACGGCACGGTATCGGGCCATTGGAACAGCAACTGCCCCTCGTCGTCGCGGCCAACAGTGAGGTCGAAAGGCAGGGGCAGCATCCAGCCAAGCGCGAAGGCATCGGCGAAGGGCAGGCAGGCGCGGACAGTCCCCGGCGGCGGGAGACCGTCGTCGCGCTGGAGGTTCAGCCGATCCGGCAGCGCGCGATACCAGTCCGGCAGATGATGCGCGGCGGGCGTAGGGTATGGGATGTGACCGGCCAGCTCGGGCGGGCAGAGAAAGGTCAGCTCGGTCGTCATGGGGCGCGGTCCTTGCCGTCTGGGCGATCGGGGCGGTGGCAGCGGTCGGGGCGCTGCCCCGGTTCGCGCGTCACCGTGGCCCCGCAGTGCACGCATGTCCAGCGGGTGCTGCCGGGTTCGCGGTATTCTCGCCATCGGCAGAGACGGGTTTCCGGCTTGTTGAAGATCAACAGCAGGACAAAGGCCACGATCAGAAGGACGGGGATGAGCATGCCCCTGCCCTAGCGCGTTTTCCGCGACGGGGCAAAGGGGCGGAATTGGACAGGGCGGGGAAGATCCCCGCCCTGCGCGCGACCCTGACCGGGGAGTGAAGCGGGCCGCGCGATCCGGTGTTATTCCAGCACGAAGCGGATGTTGCCGATCAGCGGCTCGGCCTCGGCGGCGGGTGCGTCCGCCGGGGCAAAGGTGACCTGCGGCAGAGGATTGCCGCCCTGTTCGGCCGCGAGGACGGCCATCTGATCCGTCACGTCGAAGGTGAAGATCGCGTTTGCCTTGGCCTCTGCCTCCAGCGACGGGGCCGCGTTGAAGAAGTGAATCTGACCGACGCGCCACGCCTCGTTGCGGGCTTCGGCGATCTGCTGACCGCCGAGGTAGACGTCGTAGGTGACACCCGGCTGCACCTCGGTCGCGAGGTCGCTGATGACGAGGTAGGTCCGCTTTGCTTCGTCGCCGCTGCCGGCGGTGAGGGGCATCTGCGGCGCCGCGACGCGGGCGGTGACCGGGCCGGTGCCGAGTTTGACCGGCCCCTCGGAGGGGGCGCCGGCGGTCAGGGGCACGTCGGCGAGGACGAGAGGGAGGCTTTCCATCAGTTTGTCGTTTTCGACCATGGCGGTGAGGGGCTGCGGCGCGGGGATGAGGTCCTGATAGACGTAGCCCAGACCCTCGGTGGTGGACACGGTGCCGGTCTTCGTGCTGACCAGCTGGTTCGAGACCGGGTCGTAGAACTGGAATTCCTTGTCGGTCCAGCTGGCGTCGGTGGGATTGGCGCCCCCGGCAGCGTTCCAGCTGGCCCAGCAGCGATCCACCTGCGCGTGGTGAATCCAGAAGACCGGGTCCTTGGCTGCGGTCGGAACGTTGCCCATGTTCGTTCTGGTTCCAACGTTCACATGCACTTGGCCGTGCGGGTTTGCGTCCAGCATGGAGTTGAAGCCGCCGATCGCGGTGTCGAGGTAGTTCCTGCTCCGCATGAAATCCAGGTTCAGCTCCGTCATGACACGCGTGCCAACGTTGATCCCGGGGTTGCGATCCTCAACGTAAAGCGGAGACGCCGGGTCGCGGAATTCCTCGGGGATCGCGGCCTTGGCCGGGTCGGTGTAATTCCAGTACGGCAGGGTAAAGCTGTCGTCGCCCGAGACCTGACGCACGATGCGTTCAAGGTAGAGCACGTACATGCGGTGCCACGGCACGAACCAATCGCCTTCGCCAGACCAGGTGATGTGGCCACGGCAGGTGTCCCACATGGCCTCGGCTGCGAGCTTTTCGGGCGTGGTGTCGGGGCCGTAGATGCGTTCGATGGCGGCGGCCTTGTCCTCGGGCATCCAGTGGGTAAAGAACTGGAACTGCCAGGAGAGCGGGTCGGTCGGCGGCCTCGCCTTCATCTGGCCGACGGCGTCGGCGTAGATCTTCAGCATCGCCTTGCCTTCGGGAGAGGCCGCGTCGTAGCGGGTCATGGTGTACTCTGCCCGCGCCTGCCGGATCCAGACGTCCAGAGGAACGACGCTTGCGGTGATGAGGCCCGCCCCGCCGAGGGACAGGGCCTGTCTGCGTGAAAGTGCCATAATATGTCTCCCTCAAATAATGAGGAAAGCATATATCAAAGCGCCGCTATTATCAACTTATGGGTGTATTTTGTGCAAGTGATGGTCGCGGAAGGGTTTTCCGCGTCGCTCAGCTTGCCAGCGGCAGGTCTTCGTAGACGGGCATGGTGGAGACCACACGCGGTTCCGGGGTGAAGTATGCCCAAGCCTGTTCGAGGATACGCAGGGCCGCTTCGGCCTTGATGTCATGGACTTTTTTCGACTGCTCTTGCATCGGGTGACCTTTCTTCGAGCGCGTCCTCCCTGCGACCTGATATAGACCTGCCCCCTGCCCCGCACACCCGCCGTTACCGCAATCGCGCCATGCACGGAGGGCAAGGCAGAGGACAAAGGAAAAGGGGCGCCCGCGCTGGGTGCCCCTGCGGTTGCATGCGCGGGATATGTGACCGGGTCAGCCCTCGGCCATGGCGGCGTAGAGGGATGCGTTGGGGCAATAATCCAGGCGTGCCGTGTCGGACACGCCCGCAGCGAGGTCGCGGCGGCAGCGCCCGTTGTCGGCGCAATGGGCGCAGCGCAGGGAAAGCTCCGCCTGATCGCGCGGGTCGAGGTCGTGGTGCATGTCGACGCCATGCAGCGCCCCCATGCGGCGCATCCGTGCAATCTGTTCGGCAGGCATCAGGGCCACGTCGCGCAGGGCAGCGCGCGTCAGGCCAAGGGTTGCGAGGTCTTCGGGGCCGACGGTCCCGATCTCGCGGGCCAGCTGGCTGCGGTGGCGGAGGGTGTCAAAGGGGGTACGGGCAAAACGCATGGCGGGGCTCCTGCGTGGTGTGTTTCGCCCGTGGTGCGCCCGCATGGGACCGGACTCCTTGATCGGCATCAAATCGCCTTTGAGGCTGGCGGCGATCGTCGCAAACGTCTCATTCCGCGCGGTTTTGGTTGAACCGAAATGAAACGCCCCGGTGCGGGCAAAGAAAAAGCCCCGGCGTTTCCACCGGGGCCTTTGCCGTGCGTGCGGGTCAGATCAGACCGCGCGTTCCAGCATCATCTTCTTGATCTCTGCAATGGCCTTGGCCGGGTTCAGACCCTTCGGGCAGGTCTTGGAGCAGTTCATGATCGTGTGGCAGCGGTACAGCTTGAACGGGTCTTCGAGCTGGTCGAGACGCTCGCCGGTCGCCTCGTCGCGCGAGTCGATGATCCAGCGGTAGGCGTGCAGCAGTGCTGCCGGGCCGAGGTACTTGTCGCCGTTCCACCAGTACGACGGGCAAGAGGTCGAGCACGACGCGCACATCACGCATTCATACAGGCCATCCAGCTTCTTGCGATCCTCGATGGACTGGCGCCATTCCTTGGCCGGGCGGTTGGTCTTGGTCTCGAGCCACGGCATGATCGACGCGTGCTGGGCGTAGAAATGCGTCAGGTCGGGGATCAGGTCCTTCACCACCGGCATGTGCGGCAGCGGGTAGATGCGCACGTCGCCGGAGATCTCGTCGAGGCCGTAGATGCAGGCCAGCGTGTTGATCCCGTCGATGTTCATCGCGCAGGAGCCACAGATCCCCTCGCGGCAGGAGCGGCGGAAGGTCAGGGTCGGGTCGATCTCGTTCTTGATCTTGATGAGCGCGTCCAGAACCATCGGACCGCATTCATCCATGTTCAGGTAATAGGTGTCGACGCGCGGCGTATCGCCGTCATCGGGGTTCCAGCGGTAGATCTTGAACGCGCGGACATTGGACGCGCCGGATGGCTTGGGCCAGGTCTTGCCCGTGCGTATCTTGGAATTCTTGGGGAGGGTAAACTGGACCATCTCTCTCTCCTTATCGAAGCAGGGCTGGCAGGCCGGTGGTCGCCAGGCAGGTTATAGTCTCGGGCTGCGAGACGATGTCGGTCACGATCTGCACGCTGCTTTCGGTGGCCCCAAGCACGCTGTCGGCGGCTAGGGCTGCGATCTGCGCGGCAGATGCGTTGTTGATGATGCAGTCGAGCGTCGGCTCGACCGGCACGCCCGGGAACTGCTCCGTCACGATGGGCGTGATGGTGGACCGCGCGGCATTGCGCGCAATCTGGTCCGTCTGTTGCGCCGAGCACGCGGTCAACGCAACAAGGGCCATCACGGCCGTGGAGAGGCGGATCAACGGCAATAGAGCGTTCCCCGGTAAAGGATGGGTGCGTGCGCCGGGCAGTTGCCGGTGATCGGCGCACGGGCGCGATGTGCGGGCGGGTTGTAACCGGCGTAACGCGCCGAGCCACGGGCAAGGCAATCGTTGACGGCGGCATTGTAGGCGGCGGCATAGCCGACCTTTGCGCCCGAGAAGTCGATCGTGTTGGCCTCGGCATAGCACCGCTGCGCGGCGAGGACCGAGTTGCCATTGGCGAGCGCCGGGAGGGTCGTGGCAGCGACCATCAGGGCGGCAAGGGTCATCGTGGTTTTCATGGCAGAACCTTTTCCTGAGCAGACATTCCAAGGTTAACGCTACAGGCCCGGAAGGGATGCATCGAGTCCGAAAGACTCTGCTGCCCTGTGGTCCTGTCGCCCACGACCGGACCGGGCCACATCCCCTTGGCGGCCCGCACGCGGGTGCAGGCCGTCGGGGTTGACGTGGTGGTCCGGTTCGCCGCCATCAGAAGGTACGGGCCTTCGGCGCGATCTTCTTGAGGCTGATGCCGCCCTCGTCTTCGGTGGTCAGCGGATCGGTGATGACCGGGCGATAGGACAGATCGACCTTGTTGCCGTCCACGCGGGACACAGTGTGCACGCGCCAGTTCTCGTCGTCGCGGGCCGAGAAATCCTCGTGCGCGTGGGCGCCGCGCGATTCCTTGCGCGCCTCGGCACCGACGATGGTTGCCAGCGCGTTGGGCATGAGGTTCGTCAGTTCCAGCGTCTCCATGAGGTCGGAGTTCCAGATCAGCGAGGTGTCGGTGACGCGCAGGTCGCCCATCTTGCCCGCGATGGCGGTCATCTTCTCGACGCCTTCGGCCAGCGATTCGGAGGCGCGGAAGACGGCGGCGTCGGCCTGCATGGTCTTCTGCATCTCGAGGCGCAGTTCGGCCGTCGGGATCGCACCCTGCGCGTAGCGCAGCCCGTCGAAGCGGGAGAAGGCCTTGTCGATCTCGGCCTGCGGCGCGGTCGGGATGGCCGACGCGCGGTCGACCACCTGACCGGCGCGGATCGCGGCGGCCCGGCCGAAGACCACGAGGTCGATCAGCGAGTTGGAGCCAAGGCGGTTCGCACCATGCACCGAGGCACAACCGGCTTCGCCCACGGCCATCAGGCCCGGCACGACGGCAGTCGGGTTGTCGGCGGTCGGGTTCAGAACCTCGCCCCAGTAGTTGGTCGGAATGCCGCCCATGTTGTAGTGCACGGTGGGCAGAACCGGGATCGGCTCCTTGGTCACGTCGACGCCGGCGAAGATCTTTGCCGATTCCGAGATGCCCGGCAGGCGCTCTGCCAGCGCCTCGGCGGGCAGGTGCGACAGGTTCAGGTGGATGTGATCGCCGTCCTTGCCGACGCCACGGCCCTCGCGGATTTCCATGGTCATGGAGCGGGAGACGTAGTCGCGCGGGGCGAGGTCCTTGTACTGGGGCGCATAACGTTCCATGAACCGCTCGCCTTCGGAGTTGGTCAGGTAACCACCCTCGCCGCGCGCACCCTCGGTGATGAGGCAGCCCGAACCGTAGATGCCGGTCGGGTGGAACTGGACGAATTCCATGTCCTGAAGCGCGAGGCCCGCGCGGGCGACCATGCCGCCACCGTCGCCGGTGCAGGTATGGGCCGAGGTGGCCGAGAAATACGCGCGACCGTAGCCGCCGGTGGCCAGCACGACCATCTTGGCGTTGAAGACATGCATGGTGCCGTCATCGAGCTTCCAGCACAGGACGCCCTTGCAGACGCCGTCCTCCATCAGAAGGTCGATGGCGAAGTATTCGATGTAGAACTCGGCCTTTTCCTTCACCGACTGGCCGTAGAGCGTGTGCAGGATGGCGTGGCCGGTGCGGTCGGCGGCAGCACAGGTGCGCTGCACGGGCGGGCCTTCACCGAACTCGGTGGTGTGGCCGCCAAAGGGACGCTGGTAGATCTTGCCCTCTTCGGTCCGGCTGAAAGGCACGCCGTAGTGCTCCAGCTCGTAGACCGCCTTGGGCGCCTCGCGCGCGAGGTACTCCATCGCGTCGGTATCGCCCAGCCAGTCGGACCCCTTCACGGTGTCGTACATATGCCACTGCCAGTTGTCGGGGCCCATGTTGGACAGCGACGCGGCGATGCCACCCTGCGCGGCGACGGTGTGCGACCGTGTCGGAAAGACCTTGGTCACGCAGGCGGTGCGCAGGCCCTGCTCGGCCATGCCGAGCGTGGCCCGCAGGCCCGCGCCCCCGGCACCGACCACCACCACGTCGTAATCATGCGTCTCGTATTGATATGCAGCCATGTTCAGCCTCGTCTCTGTGGGGGACACGAATTTTCCCGGGAAAATTCGCGCACCGCCCGGAATGTCGTTACAGCGCCAGCTTGACCAGGGCGAACAGCCCCGCGGCGATCAGGAGGTAGGAAAACCCGGTGACGGCGGCGCTCAGCAGCGCGCCCTTCAGGCCGTGGACGTAGTCCTCGATGGCCTCCTGGCATTCGCCGTTGAAGTGCAGGACGCCGACGACCAGCATCAGGCCGGTGATGATCGCCGGGAAGGGGCGCGAGAAGAAGGCCAGCGTCTCTTCGTAGGTGCCGCCGAGGCCGGTGCCGAAGGTGAAGATGAAGATCGGCGCGAGGATGACCAGCGCCATGGAGGTCATCAGCATCCGCTTGTGGTGATGGGTGCCGGAGCGCCCCGAGCCCATGCCGGTTGCACGCTTGCGGTCGGTGAGGAATTGCATCGGTCCGTCTCCTTACACGACGATGGCGGTGAACAGCGCCAGGATGGTCGCCGCGATGAACATGATCCAGCCGAACATCTCGCCGAACTCGACATTCACGTTGTAGCCGAGGTCCCAGATCACGTGACGCAGGCGGCCAAATACATGATACCAGATCGCCCAGGACGCGAGGAACAGCAGCACGTCGCCAACAAAGCTGGTAAGCACCCCGTTCACCGTAGCGTACATCTCGGGCGAGGTGGCCGCCGACAGCAGCCACAGCACCAGCAGCGCGGCGGTGCCCAGCGAGGCGATGCCGGTGATGCGGACCATGATCGACGAGATCGAGGTCATCTGCGGGCGGTAGTACTGCCCGATCATGAAGGGTGAGAGCGGGCGGTTGCCCCGGTTCACGTCGGCCATGGGTTCATCCTCGCGTAAACAGAAATCGTCGTTGCTCGTTTTAGAGGGTTTTACACGCCTGTCACCTATGCGGACGCCGGGAAATCGCGGTTTTTTGGCGCATTTCGCAGAAATCTGTTTATTTGTGATCACAGCTGGCAAGCGCGTGATCACAGTTTGGGCGGTAACAATGACGCAGTGCAGCGAAGCGGCCCGCAGGTCGCGATCATGAGGGATTCTGTCGGATTAGCGCAGCGGACCGCCCGCGCCGTCGCAGGCGGTCCGGTCGGTGGCGCAGGTCGGTGGTACTGGCCCGGGCCTGCACTCAGACCACGAACCCGAGACGCTCCAGCGCCGCACGAGAGGTCTGCCGCAGCGCGCGATCGCCGGACCCCAGATCACGGTGGATCTGACGCAGAAGCGACGACATGCGGTGCGCGCGGACCAGTTGCCGGAAGGTCTCCGGTAGCTCGGCATCAAGCAGTTTCAGGATGTCGGCGGGTGAGTTCGGCAGTTGGCCTACGGTCATGGCAATTCCCCTAGGTTGAGATCCGCAGTTGAACGACTCTCTCGTCCCGATTGCAGGGTACACCGCGCGGGTCCGCCCTCAAACCCCGGATGTGGCCGCCGTGAACGCAGACGGGCGGCCCCGTGAAACCGCCCGTCATTTGTTCAAAGTTTTGCCGCGCTCAGACCGGCATCAGCGCCCAGTAATCAAGGTCCAGCAGCACGTCCGGCAGGTACTTGCCGTCCGCGCCCTTCAGGTCGAACGGCGCGCCGCCCTTGGTCGCCACCAGCCGCAGCCGGATCGCGCCGACGCCCGGGGCGGAGGTCTCGGCCTTGTCCAGCACCTCGGACCAGGCACGCACGGTCGCGCCCGCCAGACAGGGGTTCGCGTGCGCGCCCCCGTTCAAACCGACGATCATCTGCGCGTTGGCCAGACCGTTGAAGGACAGCGCCCGTGCCATGGAAATGACGTGGCCGCCGTAGATCAGCCGCTGGTCGGGCCGCGCCGTGACGTCGAAATGCACCTTGGACGTGTTCTGCCAAAGGCGCGTCGCCATCATGTGCTCCGCTTCCTCGATCGTCACGCCATCCACGTGGTCGATCTTCTCGCCGATCTCGTAGTCGCCCAGCCGGTGCGGCTCCCCCGCCAGCGTGAAATCGTAGTTGGTGAAATCCAGCCCCTCGGGGATCACCAGATCGCTGGGGTCCAGAACCGACTTGAGTTCGGGCAGGACGGCCTCGGGCGCCGGGGCGTCGATGTCGCGTTTGCGCAGCATGACCCAGCGTTTGTATTCCATCACGCATTCGTCGTTCTGGTTGAAGCCCTTCGAATGCACGTAGACCACGCCGGTGCGCCCGTTGGAGTTCTGCTTCAGCCCGATCACCTCGGATTGCGCGCGCAGGGTGTCGCCCGGCCAGACCGGCTTCAGCCAGCGGCCTTCGGCATAACCCAGGTTCGCCACGGCGTTCAGCGACACATCCGGCACGGTCTTGCCGAACACGATGTGGAAGGCCGCGAGATCATCCAGCGGGCCACCGGGCAGACCGCAATCGCGGGCGAATTCGTCCGAGGAATACAGCGCATGCCGCATCGGGTACAGCGCGTGGTACAAGGCCCGCTCGCCCCCCGACACGGTGCGCGGCACGGCGTGCTGGATCACGTCACCGACGGTGTAGTCCTCGAAGAAACGGCCCGCGTTGGTCTTTTGCATCTGTCAGTCTCCTATGGTGCCCCGCCGGACGCGGCGGGGCCTTGCGCGTGACGCCCTGGTCACTGCTCTCCCAGCTTGATGTCGGGGCTGTAGTCGCCCGGAACCTCTTTGGTGACGGCCTGCCCGCAGCGCATTACGCCGTTGGCCGCGTCGAAGGCGTAGGTCGGGCCGCCGTGCAGCGCCCACCCCTTGCTGAGCGCCGCGCTGACCTTGTGGCAGAACTCCGACGTGTCGTCGGCAGACAGGAAACGGTAGAGTTTCATGGGCTTATCCAAAAGGTACGGGGCCGAGAAGGCCATGGATGTAGCCGATCACGCCCAGAAGGACGACCGAGGCCACGAGAAAAATGATGTCTTTTCTGATCGGCCCTTTGGCGGGCGGGGTCCACGACGGTTCGGCACGGTTGATGACCAGCATCTCGACCACGGCCCAAAGGCCCAGTCCGCCGAACAGGACAAAGGATTCCACGTCACCGTTCACCAGCAGGTGCGCCACGGCCCAGAGCAGGAAGCCGAACAGCATCGGGTGGCGCATCTTGTAGAAGAGCGCGCCCTTCTTTGGCCCCGGAGAGGTGAAGTACAGCGCGAAGATCATGATGAGGTTGTTGATCCCCACCGTCGCCGGATGACGCCCCCAGAAGAACGCGCCGTCGGCCATGCGATAGCCAAGGATCATCAGGACGATCGAGGCGAGCAGCGCAAGGGCGATCAGTCCCTTGCCCTTGTCGCCCATGGAGGCACGCGCATCGGGCGCCAGTCGCTTGAAGAGGTGCGCCGCCCACCACAGGACAACGCCGAGAACGAGTAGAAGCATGGGAACCCCCTTGGCCCGGGCCTTTGGCGACCCGGTGCCACCCTGCCGTTATTCTGCCAGTGCAGCAATGGCCTCGGCTTTGGCGAGGGTCTTCTTGGCGGTTTCCACGTGCAGGTTCTCGACGATCTTGCCATCGACCACGGCGACGCCCTGCCCTGCGGCCTTGGCTTCCTCGAAGGCTTCGATCTGGCGGCGGGCGAGGTCGATTTCCTTGTCGTCGGGGGCAAAGGCCGCGTTGGTGATCTCCACCTGTGCGGGGTGGATCAGCGTCTTGCCGTCCATGCCCATGTCACGGCCCTGCTCGCATTCCGCCTTCAGGCCCTCGTCGTCCTTGAACGCATTATAGACGCCATCCACGACCACCTTGCCAAAGGCCTTGGCGGCCAGAACGCAGAGGCCCAGCCCCGTTATCATCGGCAGACGATCGGCGCGGAATCGGGCGTTCAGCTCCTTTGCGAGGTCATTGGTCCCCATCACCATGCCCTGCAGGCGCGGATGCGCGGCGATGTCCTTGGCATTCAACATGCCCATCGGCGTTTCCATCATCGCCCACAGCGGTTTGTCGGTGATTGCTGCAAGCGCATCCAGTTGCGCCGGGCTGTCGACCTTGGGCAACAGAATCGCGTCGCAGTCCATCTGGGCGGCGGCCTTGGCGTCCTCCAGACCCCATTCGGTGTCCAGCGAGTTGATGCGCACGATGCGCACGCGGTTGCCATAAGAGGCGGTCAGCGCCTCGGCCAGCGTGGCCCGTGCGGTGACTTTTTCTTCAGGCGCGACAGCATCTTCGAGGTCAAAGATGATGGCGTCGATGGTCATGGCGCGCGCCTTTTCCAGCGCCCGTTCCTTGGAGGCGGGAATGTAGAGAACCGAGCGGTAAGGACGGTTTGCCAGATCCATGAGAGTCTCCATCGGTAATAATGTTGCGTTTGGATGCGCAGAATTTGCCGGATCGTTCAACCCAAAATTTGCCGCAGCGCAGAAATTGGGCATAGGTTCGCTGTATACCGTGGCATATCTGTTGCATTTGACGCAGCGCGCGCTGCGTTAACCTGATTGAAGGCGATGCGGGCGAAGGATGTTCGCATGTCGTTCGAAAACGGCAGGGACGCCCCCGACAGGGACCGTGATGAAAGGTCAGGACAGGCGTTCCGGGAACCGAGGGGACCCAACGGGCGTTGACGGAAAAACCCGGGCGCCGAGCCGAAAGGTGACAACGATGATGGACGTTAAACTTGGCCTGCTCTCCGCCGGATTTCTGCTGGGCGCGGCCTCGCTGGCACATGCCCAGCAACTTCAGCACTGCGCGCCGCGCGATCAGGTGGTGGAACGCCTGGCCGACAAATACGGCGAAACCCGTCAAAGCATGGGGCTGGGTTCCAACAACGCCGTGATGGAGGTGTTTGCCTCCGCCGACAGCGGTTCCTGGACCATCACCGTGACCATGACCAACGGCATCACCTGCCTCGTCGCCTCCGGTCAGGCCTTCGAGGAGCTGGCCGAGATGCTTCCGCCGAAGGGAGACCCGGCCTGACCCCGCCGCGGGCACGGCTGTTTCACAAACGCGTGCCCCGGTACTGCCGGTTTCGCCTTTGGCCGGAGCGTGCCCTTATCCCCTTCGCGTGGATCAGAACAGGGCATCCCACATCAGCTTGGCCCCGGTGATCGTCAGGGCCACGTAGGTGATGCCAAAGAACCATTTCTCCGGCAGCATGTGATGCGCCTTGATGCCCATCCACGTCCCCGCGATGGCAAACGGGATCAGCACGAGGTCCAGCAGCAGGGTGTCATAGGTGAAGATGCCCATGAAGGCGTAGAAGAACGCCTTGAAGAAGTTCACCGCCCAGAACACCAGCACGGTGGTCGCCTGATAGGACGTCTTGGACATGCCCTGCCCCAGCATGTAGACCGCCGCCGCCGGCCCGCCCGCGTGGCTGACGAAGCTGGTAAAGCCCAGCACAACGCCGGAAATCACGCCGCCCGTCGGCCCGATCTGCGCGCCGAGCTTGATCCAGTTCAGCGCGCGTGCGCCCTGCCAGGCGACGAAGAGCAGCGCCACCGCCCCGATCAGGAAACGGATCATGTCCGGGTTGGCCGAGGCCCAGAACAGCGCGCCGATGATCGTGCCGGGAACCGAGCCGATGAGCAGGACCTTGGACACGCCCCAGTCCCACTTCTTCCAGTAGGCCCAGAGGCTGGTGACATCCATCAGCATCAAGAGCGGCAGCATCAGGCCCACGGCCACGGCGGGCGGCAGGACCAGTGCCAGAATCGAGCTCGACGCAAAGGCCACGCCCGACCCGAAACCGCCCTTGGAAATGCCCGCAAAGATCACGGCGGGCACCACGAAGGCCAAAACCGACCAGGTCAACAGCTCCACCGACATCCCCCTAACGTCCAGTCTGCTTTGGGCTTTATCGCAGCAGACCGCGCGATGATAGCCCTAACGGCTCGAATGCCGCGCTGCCGCGCCCTTGCGTTGTTTCCACAAGGGGCGTAGGCAATCGGCCAAATTCAAGCAGGACCGGAGATTGAATCCATGGCCAGACCCAAGATCGCCCTCATCGGCGCGGGACAGATCGGTGGCACCCTTGCCCACCTCGCTGCAATGAAGGAACTGGGCGACGTCGTCCTCTTCGACATCGCCGAAGGCATCCCCGAGGGCAAGGCTCTCGACATCGCCGAATCCGGCCCGTCCGAAGGTTTCGACGCGAAACTGCGCGGCACCCAGGATTATGCCGACATTGCGGGCGCGGACGTCTGCATCGTCACCGCCGGTGTCGCCCGCAAGCCGGGCATGTCGCGCGATGACCTGCTGGGCATCAACCTGAAGGTCATGAAATCCGTGGGCGAAGGCATTGCTGCCCATGCTCCGGACGCCTTTGTGATCTGCATCACCAACCCGCTCGACGCGATGGTCTGGGCGCTGCAGAAGTTCTCGGGCCTGCCCGCGAACAAGGTCTGCGGCATGGCTGGCGTGCTCGATTCGGCGCGCTTCCGTCACTTCCTGTCGGTGGAATTCGGCGTGTCCATGAAGGACGTCACCGCCTTCGTTCTGGGTGGCCACGGCGACACCATGGTGCCGTCCGCGCGCTACTCGACCGTTGCGGGCATCCCGCTGCCGGATCTGGTGGAGATGGGCTGGACCACTCAGGACAAGCTCGACGCGATCATCCAGCGCACCCGTGACGGCGGCGCCGAAATCGTCGGCCTGCTGAAGACCGGTTCGGCCTACTACGCCCCGGCGACCTCGGCGATCGAGATGGCAGAGGCCTACCTGAAGGACCAGAAGCGCGTTCTGCCCTGCGCCGCCTATTGCGACGGCGACCTGGGCGTGAAGGACATGTACGTGGGTGTTCCGACGGTGATCGGTGCCGGCGGCATCGAGCGCGTGGTGAACATCAAGCTCAACAAGGAAGAGCAGGAGATGTTCGACGTCTCCGTGAAGGCCGTGCAGGGTCTCGTGGAGGCCTGCAAGGGCATCGACAGCTCGCTGGCGTAAGCCTTCGAACCTTGGAAATCGAGGGACCCCGGCCATTGCGCCGGGGTCTTTTCTTTGGAGCCCCGGGTGCGAAACTTGGGGGAGGTTTCGCGGCGAAGCCTCCGATTGCTCAAACCATATTTGCACAACCTTACGATTTACGACCGAAGGGTTAATGCCCGCGACGCGCGCTCTTTCGACACGCGCGACTCACCGAAATGAATCGCACGGAGTCGGAGAAACTGCCCGTGACTCGCCCCTGAATCGCTGCTCGGCGCTAACAATTTCCAAACATGTGATCACACATTTTAAGGCTGTGATCACATATGCCCGAAAGTAACCCTTTTTTGACGCTGTGCAGCATTTTTCGTTTAACCCGCCCCCCCGCACAGGCCTATATCCATGCCAAATCGCAGCAAAACGGGGGTCAAGACCCATGAACATCCACGAATACCAGGCCAAGGCACTGCTTCGCTCGTACGGTGCACCGGTGTCCGACGGACGTGCCGTCCTGAAGGCAGAAGATGCCAAGTCGGCAGCAGGCGAGCTGGACGGCCCGCTCTGGGTGGTCAAGGCGCAGATCCACGCAGGTGGTCGCGGCAAGGGCCATTTCAAGGAAGCCGAAGCCGGTGAAAAGGGCGGTGTCCGCCTCGCGCGTTCGGTGCAGGAAGCCGCCGACGAAGCCAAGAAGATGCTGGGCAAGACGCTGGTGACGCACCAGACCGGCCCGGAAGGCAAGCAGGTCAACCGCATCTACATCGAAGACGGTTCTGACATCGAGCGCGAGTTGTACCTCGCGCTGCTGGTGGATCGCCAGACCTCGCGCATCTCCTTCGTGTGCTCGACCGAGGGCGGTATGGACATCGAGGAAGTCGCGGCGTCGACCCCGGAAAAGATCCTGTCGTTCTCCGTCGATCCGGCCACCGGCTACCAGCCGTTCCACGGCCGCCGCATCGCGTTCTCGCTGGGTCTGACCGGCACGCAGGTGAAGGAATGCGTCAAGCTGATGGGCATCCTCTACAAGGCGTTCACCGAGCGCGACATGGAGATGCTGGAAATCAACCCGCTGATCGTCATGACCAACGGGTCGCTGAAGGTGCTGGACGCCAAGCTGGGTTTCGACGGCAACGCCATGTACCGCCAGCCGGAAGTGTCGGAACTGCGCGACACCACCGAGGAAGACCCCAAGGAACTGGAAGCGTCCAAGTACGACCTGAACTACATCGCGCTCGACGGCGAGATCGGTTGCATGGTGAACGGCGCGGGTCTGGCCATGGCGACCATGGACATCATCAAGCTGTACGGCGCGGAGCCGGCCAACTTCCTCGACGTGGGCGGTGGCGCCACCAAGGAGAAGGTGACCGAGGCGTTCAAGATCATCACCTCTGACCCGAACGTCAAAGGCATCCTCGTCAACATCTTCGGCGGCATCATGCGCTGCGACGTCATCGCCGAGGGCGTGATCGCCGCGGTGAAGGAAGTCGGCCTGCAGGTTCCGCTGGTCGTGCGTCTGGAAGGCACCAACGTCGAGAAGGGCAAGGAGATCATCGCGACCTCCGGCCTGAACGTGATCGCGGCGGACAACCTGTCCGACGGTGCCGAGAAGATCGTGAAGGCGGTGAAGGGCTGAGGCCCTTCGCGGATACGGGAGACGGAACAGTGACCTTGCACGGATTTCAACAGGACAGTTCTGCCGCACGCGCCCTTTGCGTGGCGGTGACGGCTGCCCTGTCGGAACCCGTGCGGGGTGTCGCGGGTTACCCCCTCAACGGAGGTATTCGCGATGCTGAACAAACTGCGCAACCGCAAGATGGACGAGATCAAGGAAGCCGCCCTGCCGGTGCCGAGCAAGCGCGCGCGCTTGTCGCCGCTGGTCTACGGGGCGGGCATGATCGCCGCCGGGCTGCTGCTGAAAAAGGTCAATCCGCGCTTTGGCACGGTGCCCAATCCGCTGCAATTCGGAGCCTCGGAGGGCACCAGTCGGCGTCTGAAGAGCGCGGCCTTTGCGCGGGATCGCGCGGCGTCCTTTGCGCCGTCGAACATCACGGACAAGCTGGGTTCGTCGCTGATGCTGGGCGGGATCGCCATGGTAACGGCGCGCGTGCTGGACGAGGCCGTGGGGCGCAAGCTGTAATTCTCGTATCGCTTGAACAACATGACGACCCCGCCGGTTCGCGGCGCGGGTCGTTTTCGCATGTCTCGGGACATGCATCGCATTTGGCCGGGTCTGCCCCGGCCTCCATATAACCTTCGAAAGAAAGCGACAGACATGGCCGTTCTTATCGACGAAAATACCAAGGTCATCTGCCAGGGCTTCACCGGCTCGCAGGGGACCTTCCACTCGGAACAGGCGATTGCCTATGGCACCAAGATGGTCGGCGGCGTGACGCCGGGCAAAGGTGGCACCACCCATCTGGACCTGCCGGTGTTCAACTCCGTGCACGAGGCCAAGCATGTGACCGAGGCGAATGCTTCGGTGATCTACGTGCCGCCGCCGTTTGCTGCCGACTCGATCCTCGAAGCGATCGACGCCGAGATGGAGCTGATCGTCTGCATCACCGAGGGCATCCCGGTGCTGGACATGATGAAGGTGAAGCGCGCGCTGGAAACGTCGAAGTCGCGCCTGATCGGCCCGAACTGCCCCGGTGTCATCACGCCGGACGCCTGCAAGATCGGCATCATGCCGGGTCACATCCACAAGCGCGGCTCGGTTGGCGTGGTGTCGCGTTCGGGCACGCTGACCTACGAGGCGGTCAAGCAGACCTCGGACATCGGCCTGGGCCAGTCGTCTGCCGTGGGCATCGGCGGCGACCCGATCAAGGGCACCGAGCACATCGACGTGCTGGAGATGTTCCTCGCGGACCCGGAAACCCAGTCGATCATCATGATCGGTGAGATCGGCGGCTCCGCCGAGGAAGAGGCCGCGCAGTTCCTGAAGGACGAAGCCAAGAAGGGCCGCAGCAAGCCGACCGCCGGTTTCATCGCTGGCCGCACCGCTCCTCCGGGACGCCGCATGGGCCACGCGGGCGCGATCGTCGCCGGTGGCAAGGGCGGTGCCGAGGACAAGATCGAGGCGATGCGTTCGGCCGGGATCATTGTGGCGGACAGCCCGGCGACCCTGGGCGAAGCGGTGCTGAAGGCCATCGGCTGAGGCGTCTCGCCTTTGAGAGATCGGTTCCGGCCGGGCCTTCGGGTCCGGCCTGAGCCACATACCCCTCCGGTTTCACCGCCGGAGTGACACGACGGAAACCCGGAACCGGGTCTCCCTTTTGCCACTCCGCTGGTCGCACATAAAAGGACGTCGCTCATGACCGACCAAAGCTCCAACGATCTGTTCCATGCTTCCAGCTTCATGCAGGGGCATAACGCCGAGTACCTCGAGCAGATGTACGCGCGTTATGCTGCTGACCCGAGCGCGGTGGATGATGCCTGGCAGGCGTTTTTC
The DNA here is from genome assembly GCF_049800975.1 of Sagittula sp. S175. NCBI lineage: Bacteria > Pseudomonadati > Pseudomonadota > Alphaproteobacteria > Rhodobacterales > Roseobacteraceae > Sagittula > Sagittula sp. S175. The sequence continues at coordinate 196,832 of NZ_JBNAGB010000005.1, read as the reverse complement.
CGTCAGCTGGGGGATGACGAGGTAAGCGTGAAGCGCGAGGCCGAGGGGCCGTCCTGGGCGCGCGCCGACTGGCCGCCGATGCCGGGCGACGACCTGACCGCCGCGCTGACCGGCGAGTGGCCGATGCCTGTGGTCCCTGCCGAGGCGAAGGGCGCGGCGAAGAAGATCGCGGAGAAGGCCGCCGAGAAGGGCGTGAGCCTGTCGGACGCGGTGATCCAGCGGGCGGTGCTGGATTCGATCCGGGCGCTGATGATCATCCGGGCCTATCGCATCCGTGGCCACTTGGCGGCGGATCTGGACCCGCTGGGGCTGCGCGATACTTCGAACCACCCGGAGCTGGACCCGAAGTCCTATGGCTTCACCGAGGCGGACATGGATCGCCCGATCTTCATCGACAACGTGCTGGGGCTTCAGATCGCCTCGCTGCGCGAGATCGTGTCGATCGTGAAGCGGACCTACTGCGGGACGTTTGCGCTCCAGTACATGCATATCTCGGACCCCGAGCAGGCGTCCTGGCTAAAGGAGCGCATCGAGGGCTACGGCAAGGAAATCGCGTTCACCCGTGAGGGCCGCAAGGCGATCCTGAACAAGATGGTCGAGGCCGAGGGCTTCGAGAAGTTCCTGCATGTGAAGTACATGGGGACCAAGCGGTTCGGCCTGGACGGCGGTGAAAGCCTGATCCCCGCGATGGAGCAGATCATCAAGCGCGGCGGCAACCTTGGCGTGAAGGAAATCGTCATCGGGATGCCGCACCGCGGGCGTCTGTCGGTCTTGGCGAACGTGATGAACAAGCCGTATAAGGCGATCTTCAACGAATTCCAGGGCGGCAGCTTCAAGCCCGAGGATGTCGACGGGTCGGGCGACGTGAAGTACCACCTGGGTGCTTCATCGGACCGCGAGTTCGACGGCCATCCGGTGCACCTGTCGCTGACGGCGAACCCCTCGCACCTCGAGGCCGTCAACCCGGTTGTTCTGGGCAAGGTCCGCGCCAAGCAGGACCAGATGAACGACGTGAACCGCACGCAGGTCATGCCGATCCTGCTGCACGGGGACGCAGCATTCGCCGGTCAGGGCGTCGTGGCGGAATGCTTTGCCCTGTCGGGCCTGCGCGGTCACCGCACCGGCGGCACGATGCACATCATCGTCAACAACCAGATCGGTTTCACGACGGCTCCGCACTTCAGCCGCTCGTCCCCCTACCCCACCGACAACGCGCTGGTGGTCGAGGCGCCGATCTTCCACGTCAACGGTGACGATCCGGAGGCGGTGGTCCACGCCGCGAAGGTCGCGACCGAGTTCCGCCAGAAGTTCGGCAAGGACGTGGTCATCGACATGTTCTGCTACCGCCGCTTTGGTCACAACGAGGGCGACGAGCCCATGTTCACCAACCCGGTGATGTACAACAAGATCAAGAAGCAGAAGACCACGCTGACGCTGTACACCGAGCGACTGGTGAAGGACGGCCTGATCCCCGAGGGCGAGATCGAGGACATGAAGGCGGCCTTCCAGGCGCAGCTCAACGAGGAATTCGAGGCCGGCAAGGTCTACAAGCCCAACAAGGCCGACTGGCTGGACGGGCGCTGGTCGCACCTCGACCGCCAGAAGGAAGGCAAGTACCAGCGCGGCAAGACCGCCATCAAGCCGGAGACCCTGGCCGAAGTGGGCGGCGCGCTGACCCGCATCCCCGAGGGCTTCCCGATCCACAAGACCGTGGCGCGACTGGTGGAAAGCCGGGCGCAGATGGTCGAGACCGGCAAGGGCTTTGACTGGGCGACTGCCGAGGCGCTGGCATTCGGCTCACTGCAACTCGAAGGGTATCCGGTGCGTCTGGCCGGTCAGGACTCGACGCGCGGCACCTTCTCGCAGCGGCACTCGGCCTTCATCGATCAGGAGACCGAAGAGCGGTACTACCCGCTGAACAACATCCGCGAGGGTCAGGCGCGCTACGAAGTGATCGACTCGGCGCTGTCGGAATACGCGGTTCTGGGGTTCGAATACGGCTATTCGCTGGCAGAACCCAACGCGCTGACCCTGTGGGAAGCGCAGTTCGGCGACTTTGCCAACGGCGCGCAGATCATGTTCGACCAGTTCATCTCGTCGGGTGAATCGAAGTGGCTGCGCATGTCGGGCCTTGTCTGCCTGATGCCGCACGGCTTCGAAGGTCAGGGGCCGGAGCACTCGTCGGCGCGTCTGGAACGCTTCCTGCAACTGTGTGGTCAGGACAACTGGATCGTGGCGAACTGCTCGACCCCGGCGAACTACTTCCACATCCTGCGCCGCCAGCTGCACCGCTCGTTCCGCAAGCCCCTGATGCTGATGACGCCGAAGTCGCTGCTGCGTCACAAGCTGTGCATCTCGGACGCCGACATGTTCACGACCGGGTCGTCCTTCCACCGCGTGTTGTGGGACGATGCCGAGAAGGGCAATTCGGAGACCAAGCTGAAGCCGGACGCCGAGATCAAGCGCGTGGTGATGTGTTCGGGCAAGGTCTACTACGACCTGCTCGAGGAACGCGATGCGCGCGGGCTGGATGACGTCTACCTGCTGCGGATCGAGCAGTTCTACCCGTTCCCGGCTATTTCGCTGGTGCGCGAGCTGGAGCGTTTCCCGCAGGCCGAGATGATCTGGTGCCAGGAAGAGCCCAAGAACCAGGGCGCCTGGTCCTTCATCGAGCCGAACATCGAATGGGTGCTGGGCCGCATCAAGGCCGCGCATCCGCGCCCGCGTTACGTGGGTCGCGCGACTTCCGCCTCGCCCGCGACGGGTCTGGCGTCCACTCACAAGGCACAACAAGCGGCGCTCGTGAACGAAGCGCTGACGATTGAATAACCCCACGGGGCTTTGAAAGGATTGATGAAATGACCGAAGTACGTGTCCCCACCCTGGGTGAATCCGTGACCGAGGCCACCGTGGCCACCTGGTTCAAGAAGCCCGGTGACAGCGTTGCGGTGGACGAGATGCTGTGCGAGCTGGAAACCGACAAGGTGACGGTCGAAGTGCCGTCGCCGGTGGCCGGGACCCTGTCCGACATCGTCGCGGGCGAAGGCGAGACGGTGGGCGTGGATGCCCTGCTGGCGAACATCGCCGAGGGTGACAGCGGGTCCGCATCTGCGCCGAAGGCCAAGGAAGCCGCAGCCGATGCCCCCAAGGCGTCTGGTGGCGAGGCGTCGTCGTCGGTGGACGTTATGGTGCCGACCTTGGGTGAATCGGTGTCCGAGGCGACCGTGTCGACCTGGTTCAAGAAGGTCGGCGACAGCGTGGCGCAGGACGAGATGCTCTGCGAGCTGGAGACCGACAAGGTGTCGGTCGAGGTGCCGTCCCCCGCAGCGGGCGTGCTGGCCGAGATCGTCGCCGCCGAGGGCGCGACGGTGCAGGCCAACGGCAAGCTGGCGGTGATTTCCGGTGGCGCAGGGGCTTCGGCTTCGGCTGCTTCGGCTCCGGCGGATACGCAGTATTCCACGCCTCCGGCAGGGAATGCTGGCCCCGGTAAAGATATCAAGGACGGTCCGGCAGCCGAAAAGGCCATGGCAGAGGCCGGGATTTCCCGTGACCAGGTGCAGGGCACGGGCCGTGACGGTCGCGCGACCAAGTCCGACGTGGCAGCGGCTGTTGCGGCGGCCTCGGCTGCGCCGAAGGCGACGGCGGCCCCGGCGTCTGCCCCGCGTGCGCCGGTGCATGCCGATGACGCGGCGCGCGAAGAGCGGGTGAAGATGACCCGCCTGCGCCAGACCATCGCCAAGCGTCTGAAGGACGCGCAGAACACCGCCGCGATCCTGACCACCTACAACGAGGTGGACATGACCGAGGTCATGGCCCTGCGCAACACCTACAAGGATGCCTTCGAGAAGAAGCACGGCGTGCGCATGGGCTTCATGTCCTTCTTCACCAAGGCCTGCTGCCATGCTCTGAAAGAGGTCCCCGAGGTCAACGCCGAGATCGACGGCACCGACATCGTGTACAAGAACTTCGTGCACATGGGTGTCGCTGCTGGCACGCCGCAGGGTCTGGTCGTTCCGGTCATCCGCGACGCTGACCAGATGTCCTTTGCCGAGATCGAGAAGGCCATCGCCGAAAAGGGCAAGCGCGCCCGTGACGGCAAGCTGTCCATGGCGGAGATGCAGGGCGGCACCTTCACGATTTCGAACGGCGGTGTGTATGGCTCGCTGATGTCCTCGCCGATCCTGAACCCCCCGCAGTCGGGTATCCTCGGCATGCACAAGATCCAGGACCGCCCGATGGTGGTGAACGGCCAGATCGTCATCCGCCCGATGATGTACCTCGCCCTGTCCTACGATCACCGCATCGTCGACGGCAAGGGCGCCGTGACCTTCCTTGTGCGCGTCAAAGAAGCGCTGGAAGACCCGCGCCGGTTGTTGATGGACCTGTAATCAAGGTCGAAACCTCTACGGCAGGCGCGTCACGGCGCGCCTGCCTCCCCCCGGCGCATTTCGGCGCCCATACCCGGCAGCGTAGAAGGTTCCGAATGGCCGTCGCCCGTCACGAAAATTCCGAAGGGAAGCGTGCTCATGCCGACGCCATCCGCCGCCGCCGCGCCTTCTCCCTCCCCGGTTACCGTACCTTGGCGGAGGAAGGGTTCGACGGCGACTATGTCTCGCCCATCCAGATGACCTCCGGCAACCTGACCGGCCCCATGCTGATCTCGAAGGACTGGCTGGATGCGCCCTCCGCGCGGCTGAACCGCTCTGTCCTGAGCGAACGCGGCTACCTGCCCACCAACCCCTACAACCGCGTGATCGACAAGGTGCTGGCGCTGGTCGGCCTCCAACGCGCCGATATCTACATCACGCCGATCTTTGCGCTGCTCACGGCGAAACGCTCCTCTGTCATCCCGATGAAGGACCGCAAGGCCTCTTTCGAGGCGGTCGGTCAGTATGAAATCCTGAACCGCCGTCCCATTGCCCTCGGGACAGACGCCGCCTCCGTCCTACGTTGGTTCGGTATCGACCATATCGAAACCATCCACCCGTCGGCGCGCGGCCTCACCTTCGACGCCCGCGCCGCCCGGATCGCCAAGGCACTGGAGGCCGCATGAGCACGCAACTACTGATGAAATATGATCAATTCGACCAATCCGCCTTTGACACCGACGCCGAGGCGCGCGGTCAGGCGGGGCTGACGGTCCTGCAACTGTGGTCCGAAGGCGCGCAGACGCGCTGGGTCCTGCTGCAGGTCAGCGACAAGGCGCGGGCGCAGGCCTGGCTGGACAAGGAACGCGGTCTGGGCCACCCGCCCGCCGCCGCCCACATGCTGGAGACCGCCTGACATGACCGCCCCGGCCCGGACAGCGCTGGTCGCCTGCATGAAGGACGAAGGCATCTTCGTCCTCGAATGGCTGGCCTATCACGCCGGGCTGGGGTTCGACCGCATCGTCGTGGCAACCAACGGCTGTACCGATGGCTCGGACGCGCTGCTGGCGCATCTGGCCGCGCGAGGCATCCTGCACCATATCGACCACGACCCGCAGGGCCGCCCGCCGCAGGACGCCGCCATGGACCGTGTGCTGGAATGGGCGCGTGACACCCTCATCACCCACCTGCTGCACATCGACAGCGACGAGTTCCTCGTGCTGCTGGACGGCACGCTACACGACCTGCTGGAACGCACCCAAAAGGCCGACGTCGTCCCCCTGCCCTGGCGGCTGTTCGGCGACAGCGGCGTGATGGACTGGACGCCCGGCGATCTGGTCCTCGACCGCAACACCATGGCCGAGGAGGCCCCCGCCCCCGGCGAGGCCAAGTTCAAATGCCTCTTCAAACTCGCGAGCTTTGCCCGCGCCACGGATCACAACCCGCTGGACCCGCAAGTGGCCGACCCCGTGGTGCTGACCCCGGACGGCGACCCGCTGTCCAACGCCTCGCTCTACCAGAAGAAATCGAGCCGTTTCCGCCCGCATGACGTGGCCGCCCGCGCCCGCAGCGCGCAGGTCTACCACTACGCCGTGCGCTCCGAGGACGTGTTCCTGATGAAGAACGACCGCGGCGACGGACAGGGCAAGGAAGGCGACACGAAATACCACCTGAACAGCCATTGGCACCGCATGGCCAACCGCAACGACACCCACGCGCCGCAGATGCGCGCCCACCTCGCGCGCGTCAACGCGCAGCTGGCCGAATGGCGCGCCGATCCGGAAACGCGGCGGCTGGAACGCGCCTGCCAAGACTGGTTCGAAACCCGCCGCGACGCGGTGCTGACGGATGAAAACCGCCGCGCCTGGACACGAAAGGCCATGGCATGATCCGCGCCCTGCTGTTCACCCTCGCCGCCACCCCGGCCATGGCCGACCACCCCGCCCGGCTGCTACCCGGTGACTTCGTCATAATGTCGCATGACTGGAACCACGAAACCGACACCTGGGATCTGGCCGATCCAAAGGTCGCGACCTCCTGCTGGGAAGTTACCGCCCGCACCGAGGCGGAAATCGCCATGGTGCTGCGGGCGGGCGCCTACCACCCATGGTGGTCCGACGCACCAAAGGATATCGGGTTCTCCGACGCATGGATCGGCAACTCGGACGCCTACCTCGAGGCCCATCCCGACGCGCCGCCCTTTGAACTGACCGAAGGCCTGTTCACCACCATCCCCGATTGCGAGGCCAAATGACCCCGGAACTGACCGCCCTCACCCTCGCCGCCCTGCTGCAATGCCTGCAATTCGCGCTGTATTCCGTGCTGGCCCAGAAACAGGTCGGCTCGAAATACGCGGCATCCGCGCGGGATGAACCGCGCCAGCTGACCGGCATCGCCGGCCGCGCGCAGCGCGCGTTGAACAACCATTTCGAGGGGCTGATCCTGTTTGGCATCGCCGTGATGGTCGTCACCTACGCCGACCGGGGCAGCAAGGAAACCGCGCTCGCCGCCCTCCTCTACCTCGCCGCGCGCGTGCTTTACGTGCCCGCCTACCTCTTTGGCTGGACGCCATGGCGCTCGCTGATCTGGTTCGTGGGCTTCCTCGCCACCGTCTTCCTTCTGGTCTGGAGCCTCCTGTGACCCGGACCCACGCCCGCATCTTCTTTGGTTTTGAAAATACCTCGGGGGAGTCGCCGCTAGGCGACGGGGGCAGCGCCCCCTCCCCCCTCTGACAGAAAGGAACACCCCATGTCCCAATACGATCTCATCGTCATCGGCGCAGGCCCCGGCGGTTACGTGGCCGCGATCCGCGCCGCGCAGCTGGGCCTGAAGACCGCTTGCGTCGAGGGCCGCGAAACGCTCGGCGGCACCTGCCTGAACGTGGGCTGCATCCCGTCCAAGGCGCTGCTGCACGCGTCGCATTCCCTGCACGAGGCCGAGCACAACTTTGCCAAGATGGGGCTCAAGGGCAAGGCGCCCTCCGTCGACTGGAAGCAGATGCTGGCCTACAAGGACGACGTGATCGGCCAGAACACCAAGGGCATCGAGTTCCTGTTCAAGAAGAACAAGGTCGACTGGCTGAAGGGCTGGGCGTCGATCCCCGAAGCGGGCAAGGTCAAGGTGGGCGACGAGGTCTACGAGACCAAGAACATCATCATCGCCTCGGGGTCGGAGGTCGCGTCGGTGCCGGGTGCGGACGTGACGGTGGACAATGACGCGGGCGTCGTGGTGGACAGCACCGGCGCGCTGGCCCTGCCGAAGATCCCCAAGAAGATGGTCGTCATCGGCGCGGGTGTGATCGGGCTGGAGATGGGTTCGGTTTACAAGCGGCTCGGCGCGGATGTGCAGGTGATCGAGTATCTCGACCACATCACCCCGGGCATGGATGCCGAGGTGCAGAAGACCTTCCAGCGCATCCTGTCCAAGCAGGGGCTGGAGTTCACCATGGGCGCCGCCGTGTCCAAGGTCGAGGCCAACAAGAACAAAGCCAAGGTCACTTACAAGCTGCGCAAGGATGACAGCGAACACACCGTGGACGCGGATTGCGTGCTGGTGGCGACGGGCCGCAAGCCCTTCGTGGACGGTCTGGGGCTGGATGCCCTCGGCGTCGAGATGACCAAGCGCGGCCAGATCGCGGTGGATGGTCATTGGAAGACCAACGTGGCGGGCATCTATGCCATCGGCGACGTGGTCGAGGGCCCGATGCTGGCGCACAAGGCCGAGGACGAAGGCATGGCCTGCGCCGAGGTGATCGCGGGCAAGCATGGGCACGTGAACTACGACGTGATCCCGGGCGTGATCTACACCGCGCCCGAAGTGGCCGCCGTGGGCAAGACCGAGGACCAGCTGAAGGCCGAGGGCGCGTCCTACAAGGTGGGCAAGTTCTCGTTCATGGGCAATGGCCGGGCGAAGGCGGTGTTCCAGGGCGAGGGCTTCGTCAAGATGCTGGTGGACAAGGAAACCGACCGCATCCTCGGCTGCCACATCATCGGCCCGGCGGCGGGCGACCTGATCCACGAGATCTGCGTCGGCATGGAGTTCGGAGCGACCGCCGAGGACATCGCGCTGACGTGCCACGCGCACCCGACCTTCTCGGAGGCCGTGCGCGAGGCGGCGCTGGCTTGCGGCGATGGGGCGATTCACGCCTGACCCTGTCCTATAGGGACAGATCGAAGCCGCGCCCTTCCCCGGGCGCGGCTTTTTTCGTTGCACTCGGCGAACAATCAAAAAGATTCTTGCACCTACGGCAACTCGCCCCATAGGCTGGGCGCGGAAGGATTTCGCATGACCGATGACATTGCCAAAAGCGCCGAGGCGGTGGCGCTTGCCAGCCTCAGGACCTCCGAGAACATCTCGAAGATGCTGCTGGACTCCGTTGCGCAGCAGCAGGAGCGCCAGCACCGCCACATGCAGGAAACTGCCGAGATCGTTGCCCGACTGCTGACCCCGCAGCACTGAGAAAGGACACTCATGCCGACCAAGGAGACCACAGACCCCGATACGGACGCCATCACCGCGCCCAATACCCGCGTGCTGGGCGATGCGCCCGCCATGGCCATGGCCAGCCTGTTCCAGACCTCGGGCCATGCGCTGGGGATGGCGGCGGAGAACGCCGCGAGCGCGCAGAACAACGGCTTTGCCGTTGTCGAAGCGGCCACGACGCAGTTGGTCGAGGTCCTGACGAGACGGGCGGTGAATGCCCGCAAAGAGGAGGCAAGCTGATGGCCTTTCCGACGGCAGTGAACGACCAGATCACCGACAGCATCACGCAGGCGAATGTCTCGGTGCTGGGCACCGCACCCGCGATGGCGGTGGGCAACCTCTATGTCGCCACCGCGCAGGCCATGTCCAACGCGGCGCATAACGCGACCAACCAGCAGCAACAGGCCAACATCACGGCGCAGGCGGCGACGGTCATGGGCGTGGCAACGCTGTACAAGATCGACACCGCCTCGACCGGGGTGGCGACGGCCAGCGTTCTGAAAGGGGGCAACTGATGGCGATCCCGACATTGGTCAACGGACAGATCACCGACGCGGTCAGCCAGTCGACCCTGACGGTGCTGGGCACCTCGGGCGCGACGGCGGTGGCGGCAGTGCAACAGGCGGCCAGCCAGTCGGCGGGCCTGCGGATGCAGGGGGCACAGGCCGCTTCGGGGCGGCTGGACATGCTGCGGCAAGCCGTGGCGGCGCGCGCCGCCGCGCGGCTGATGGATTGAGGAGGACGCAATGGCCATTCCAACACCAGTCAACGGCGTCATCACCGACACGGTGAGCCAGACCAGCCTGATGACCCTCGGGGCCGCTGGCAGCACCGCACGGGCGATGCTGGCGCAATCGCTGGCCGACACGCTGGCGCTTGCGTCGGAAGGCGCCCGCGCACAGGCCGAGGCCACGCAGGTCATGGCGGATGCCGCGCTGAGTGCCGCCCTGACCCGCATGACCGGAGGGACCCGCCATGACGACTGAAAGCACGACTGAAGCCACGACTCCCGCCGAGGGTCTGACCCAGCAGGCCGGGGGCGAAACCGCCTGCGCCGAGGACCGGATTACCGCGCTCAACGACCAGATCGTGCACACGCTCGAACGGCTACGCAACGACGCCCCCGCCGAGGCCCGGGCCCTGTCGGAGGTGGCCGAGGCGTCGGCGCGATCCGTCGCGCATACGCTGGCCTTGCAGGATGCGGTGGCGCACCTGCGGCGGATGCAGGTGCTGGCCGAGAGCGCCTTTGCCATCGCCGTGGAGCGGCAGGCCGGGGGCGCCGTGGATCAGGGCGAGGCGATCCTGAAAGCGGCGCACACCGCGCTGGACCAGGCGCGCGCCATGGTCAGGGAGGCCAATGACTTTGCCCTTGTCGCGGGTCAGGATGCGCCGGGCAGGTAAACGGCGGCATTGCCTCCGGAGGATTGATCCGCCGGGGGCTGGCCCTCGGGCGGCGGGCCACCGGCGGGGCCGCCTGCTGGACCACCGGGCATGCCGACATCCTCGGAAACCGCCTGCGGGTTGATGCCCACCACCAGCGCTGCGTCGTAATACGCCTTCTGCTCGCGGATGGCGGCAAAGGCGCCCTCGCCCGCCTGCTCGGCGATGCTGTCTGTGCCGTTCATCGTGTCCCGCGTCGCGCCGCGTTCGTTGTAGGGCGCGACGTTGCGGAAGAGGTATTCCGACAGCGTGTCAGGGAAGAAGATCTGCGAGGTCAGGACGGTCGTCTCGTCGAGGAAGACCTTGTAGTGGATGTGCGTGGTGCGCCCGCGATACCAGCCGGGATAGATCGTCTGGAAGGTCGTGATGCCGCGCGCGTCGGTCATCTGCGTGCCGCGCAGGAAGGTTTGCCCGGAGGTGTCCGCACTACCGCCAAGGCTGTTCACACCGGAATATAACCCGCGTGCATCGCAGTGCCAGACGTCCACGCGGGCGCCTTCGACGGGCGTGCAATCGGCGGTGACCACCTGCATCTGGAGCCGCATGGGAATGCCCTCGCGGTCCTCGGTGATGTCGGCGCGGACGAGGTCGGGGTCGATGTAATAGGGGCCTTCGGTGACTTCGGTGGAGACCATGCAGACGTTCGGGGTCAGCAGTCCCATGGCGCTGGCCTGTGCGCGTGCGGCGGTGGGGAAGGCACCGATGCCGGTGGCGACGAAGGGGGAGGCGGCGAAACCTGCCAGCAAGGCGCGGCGGTCGAGTGTGGAACGCATGACGTTTCCTTTCGGGATTGTTCACGGGTGGAACGTATGGCGACAGGAGAACCGTCTGTGCGCGGATGCAGAGGTGAACTGCGCGCGTGCGGCCGGATCGGGAAGTTTGATTTGCAACCTTGGATTGGGTACCCTTGCGTCAATTTTATAGTTAAAGGAGATTTGAGATGGCGGACGAATCCGCAGACGCACCGCCCGAGGTGCAGAAGGACCGCCCTGCCCGCGCGGCTCTTGGGTTGGCGCTGCTGGTGATCGGCGCGGCCATCGTGATCGTGGTGCCGCCGCTTCTGGGCCAGGACAGCGCCTATTTCGCGACCCAGTCCGAGTACCTGCGCGTGGCGGTGGTGCTGCTGTTTTCCTTTGGCGCGCTGCTGACGTTCAGCGCGTTCTTCCATCTCGATCTCGAGGGGTCCCTGCCGATACCGGGACTGAAAGACAGTTCGGTCAAGGCGGTGGGTGCGATCCTCGCGGTGTCGGTGCTGGGCTTTGCCCTGTACAAGGTGCTTCCGGCGTTGCAGGCGGAGCGGGCAAAGCCCGACCCGCTTGCCGGTATCGCCACGCTGCTGGAGCAGAACCAGGCGGCGCTTCTGGCGAAGATCGACGAGCGCGGGCCGCAGAACCTGATCTCGGCCCTGGGGTCGGACAAGAAGGTGGTGGAATACGACCGGCTGCTGACGGACATGCTGACGGACAAGGACAGCCCGCTGAAGTTGCAGACGCATGTCTATATCTCGCCGGAGTCGCTGTCGGTGGACAGCAACTTTCGCAAGGTGGTGAACGCGCAGAAGGGACCGGGGATCGTGGCGCGGCTGACGCAGGACGCCAGTGGATTCGTCGCGGGGGATACGCCGCAGGTGCTGCGCCCGGTCCGGCATCAGGATGTGTTGCAGGAGGCGTATTTCGTCTTCGACCAGGCACCGGAGGAGGATGCGGACCTGCGGTCGGGCATCGCCTATGCCGAGCTCGACCCGGCCACGATGGAGCTGAACCTGTTCTTCGTGTTGTCGGGCAAGACGATCCGGACGGTGCTGGAAAAGGAGGAACGCGCGCAACGCCAGTCCGGCGGCGGCAGCGTCGGCGGCAAGGAGGTCTTGGAATGAAACGGGCGGGCATGGCCGCCAAGTGGCGGGCAACGGTGGTGGCCGCGATGACGGCTGGCGCGGTGGTGGTGTCTCAGGCTGCCGCAGCCGAAGAAGAGGTGCTGCCCGTGCTCTTGGCTGATCTGGCGGGCGGTGGCAGTGATGCGTCGTCACGGCTGATTGCGCATCTCGACGCGTTGTCCGGCAATACGCGCACCGATGCGGTGCGACAGGTGCTGGCCGAATGGGACCGCATGGAGGCGGATCGAGGCGATACCCTGCCGCTGGCCACGGTGTTGTGCAAGGTGGCCCCCATCGACCTGCCGGCCGAGGACGCCAGGGCGGCGCAAGCGGCACTGTTCGGGGCCTTTGACCGGGTGATGCGGGGCAGCGTGGAGGATATGGACCAGCGCGACGCGGGGCTGGCGCGCTACCTCGATTGCGCGGCGCACAATATCGCGCCCGGGTATTTCTCGGTCAGCGGTGCGCTGGACGGGCTGATGCCCTTCCAGCAATGCGACAGCGCGCGGGCGCTGCGGGAGCCGGAGCTGGCGCGGCTGGCGGAGGACTTGGGGGCCATCACTGCGGCGGATGGCGCGGGGCGCAGTTACTACACGCTGCGCTCGGCCTATTTCGCGGCGACGGTCGAGGTGGCGCGGGCCATGGCCGGTGCGGCGGAGTGGGAGACGCAGCGGGCGCGCATCGGCGCGGCGGGCGCGGCCCTGCTGGAGCGAACGGCGGATGCGGGGACTGTGCAGGCGCGCAATGGCTGGCGCAACCTGAACGACCTGACCTATTTCGGCGCGCTTTATGCGCTGGTGGATACGGCGCCGGACAGCCCCGAGCGGGCGGAGACGGTGGCGCAGTTGCAGGCGCTGACCGCCCTGCCCCCGGCGGTGGAGGACGCGCGGCTGGCCGGGGCCATGGAGCCCTGGGTCCGGGCCGAGATCGCGGCGTCAGCCCCGGGCTATGTCGATCCGGTGCATGTCCTGCGCCTGTTCCCCGGCGCGCAGCGCGATGCGGAGGCCGATTGCCGTCTGAACCGCAAGCAGTCCATCGAGACGGCGGATCTGGCAAGGGGCACGCTGGCCTGCCTTGCCAGCGACGATCCCTACGGGTCGCGGGAGGCCTTTCAGGCGTTCGACCGGTGCCTGGGCCGGATCGAAAGCCCGGTCTGGTGGGTACAGGTCGGAGCCTATCGCACCATGGACACGGCAGAGGAGGCCAAGGGGTATTTCGAGACCACCTACGGCCTGCAACTGGGCGCGGACAAGGGGGCGATCGACTTCGACATTGCCGCGCCGGACGCGGAAAGCACGCTGTACCGGGTGCGCACCGGGTCGCCGCTAAGCCGCTCGGACGCGGGGGTGCTGGCCGACCAGATGAAGCTGGACAAGCGCAGCGTGCTGCTGGGGCGGGAAAAGGTGTACTGAGGCGACGGAGGCGCGGGGACCTCACCACATGCGCGGCGCGGCCTTTTCGGCGTAGGTTTCGTCGTAGTCCGCGCCGCCGTCGATGCCGCCCGAGGCCTCGGCCAGAATGTCCCCGGTGCGCGGGACGCTGGCGCGGTCGTCGCGGGTCCAGAGGCCCGAGCGCAGCAGCGCCTTGGCGCATTGCGTGTAGACCTGTTCGATCTGAATGACGATGACGGTTGCGGGCTGGCGCGTGCCCTTGGCAAAGCTGGCGCGCAGCGCCGCGTCGTCCGTCAGGAACGCCTGACCGTTGACACGGATCGTCGTGGGGTTGCCCGGCACCATGAACAACAGCGCCACGCGCCCGTCTGTGACGATGTCGCGCAGCGCTTCGAGCCGGTAGTTCCCCCTCCAGTCAGGCAGCAGCAGCGTGTGGTCGTCCTGAACCCGCACGACCGGGCCATCGTCGCCACGCGGGGTGCCGTGGACGCGGTCACCGGCAGTGGAGAGGATGCAGAAGCGCGCGGCCTCGATCCATTTCCGGTAGAGCGGTGTCAGGTGGTCCGCTTCCTTGCGCAGCGCCGCCGGGACGATGTCCGACGGGTAAAGCGCCTCAAGCGCCGCGATACTCGTGATCCGGTTCAAAGCCTGCCTCCCGCATCAGCCGGTTGGAGGCCTCTTCGACCTCGGATTCCAGCCGGATCATGAAGGTTTCGCGACCCAGCCCCGGTTCAATCTGCGGTAGAAATTCGACGACGGCAAGGCCCGGCTTGCGCCATGTGCCCTTGCGCGGCCAGAACAGCCCGACGTTGGTGGCGGCGGGGACGCAGGTCTGGCCGGTCTGTTCCGACAGAAGCGCCGCACCGACCTTGTAGGGTTTCTCCACGCCGGGGGTGACGCGCGTGCCCTGCGGGTAGATGATGAGCTGGCCGGGATCGGCCTGCCCCTGCTCGACGTCCTTGAGCATCTTGGCAATCGCCGCGCCCCGCTTGCCCCGTTCGACCGGGACGCAGCCGATGCGCCAGGCGTAAAGGCCGAGGATGGGCGCCCACATGAGTTCACGCTTCATGATGAACTTGCCCGCCGGGATCTCGGAGAAGATCATCATGATATCGAGGAAGGACTGGTGTTTCGAGGCGATGATGACTTCGCCCGTGGGGATGGGGCCGCGGACCTCGGTCCTCAGGCCGACCATCCAGCGCGCGGTCCAGCGCACCCAGTAGCAGTAGTGGCGGCAGGTGGTGCGCGCGCCGTGGCGCGAGACGAGCGCCCAAGGGAGGTAGACGATGCCCATGATGAGCATCATCAGGTACATCTGGAAGACGAAGATCGCCGAGCGGACCCATTGCAGGGGGGAAATGGGGGCTTCGATGGGGCGGGTCATGCCAGATCTCCAAGCACGCGCCGCGCGGCGGCAGTCGTTGTCACATAGGCCACGGCGGCGGCCAGCGGCGGCACCAGCAGCGGCCAGAGCCATTGCAACCCCTCGAAGCGCAGCCCGGTGAGCAAGCCTTCGACATCGCCGGAGGTCGGCATGAAGAGCAGGACCAGCATGCCCGCAAGCGTTCCGGCAGCGGCCCCCGCGAGGGTGCGCAGGGTGAAGCGCCGCACGAAGGCCTGCGCGATATAGGTGTCGGTCGCGCCCACCAGCCGCAGCACGGCGATGACCTGCGCGTTGGCGGCCAGCGCCGCATGGGCGGCGAGCGTGACCATGGCGCCGGTCGCCGCGCCGATCAGCAGGATCGACGCCCAGCCCAGCAGGCGCAGGCGCGAAGCCGCGGTCACCAGTGGCTTGCGCCAGCGGGTGTGTTCGTCGAGCACCGCGCCGGGGGCCTCGGCCTGAAGGCGCAGGCGCAGGCCATCGGCGTCGTACCCCTCGGCGGTCTCAACCACGTCGATGAGTTGCGGAACAGGCAGGTCCTCGACCGGCAGCGAGGGACCGAACCAGGGTTCCAGCAGGGCGCGCTGTTCGTCGGCGCTGAGCGCGCGGGAGGAGGCGACGCCGGGGGTCTGTTCAAGCACCACGAGGACGTTGGTGACCTGTTGGGCCATCTGGTCGGCGGGGGCCGAGATGCGGATCGTCGACGACCGGGCCAGTTCTTCGCCCCAGTTGGCTGCGAGCCTGCCAGCAGCCAGCGACAAGGCGAGCGCAAAGATCGTCAGGAACGCCATCGCAGCGGAGGTAAACAGCGTCAGGCGGACAGTAAAACCCGAGGGCGGAACCACGCGGTCCGCGCCACGGTCGCCGCGCAACAGGCTGGTGAGGGCTTCGATACGGGCGTTCACAGGTCGGCCCCCGCGGCTGTCAGGGTTCGGTTGGCGATGCGCAGGACGCGGGCCTGTACGTGGGCCTTGGCGGCGCGGATCAGCCCGAGGTCGTGGGTCGCGATCATCACCGTCTTGCCCATGCGGTTGAGTTCGATCAGCAGGCGCAGGAGGCGTTGCGACATCTCCCAGTCGACGTTGCCGGTGGGCTCGTCCGCAAGGATGACATCGGGCGACAGGATGAGCGCACGGGCCAGCGCCGCGCGCTGGCGCTCGCCGCCGGACAGCGAGGGTGGCAGGGCGTCGAACTTGCCTTGCAGGCCGACCCAGCCCATGAGTTCGTTGAGGTTGGCGGCCTGATCCGGCGTGGCCTGCCCGGAGACCGTCAGCGGAAGCGCAACGTTTTCGGCAATGGGCAGGTGGTCGAGGAACTGGCAATCCTGGTGCACGACGCCGACGCGACGGCGCATGTAGGCGACCTGATCTCGCCCCATGGCAGCCACGTCATCGCCGAAGATCCGCACCTGCCCCTCGGAGGCGGTCAGCGCGCCGTAACAGAGTTTCAGGAAGGTGGTCTTGCCCGAGCCGGACGGCCCGGTCAGGAAGTGGAAGGTCCCCGGCGCAAGCGTCAGCGACATGTCAGTCAGCAGCGCTTCTCCGCTGTAGGAATACGCCACATTGTCCAGCTCGATCACGGGTTGATGCCCTCACCCTCTTGTTGGCCCTGTTGTGCCAGTGCCAGACCTTTAGTGCAACGCGCGCGTGGTGTGAACATTGGACTTTTCCCCATGCGGGAAGCCTCCTATTGTGAGGCTAACGCCTTTTGAGGGGGCGACAGAGAGACAGGACCCGAGCAGTATGCGGTTGATTTGCCCGAATTGCGGAGCGCAATACGACGTCCCGACCGAGGTCATCCCGGAAGGGGGCCGCGACGTGCAATGTTCGAACTGCGGGCACACGTGGTATCAGCGCCACCCCGATCAGGACGCCGAACTGGCCGAAGACCTGAATCTTCCGGTGCCCGATCCCGAATGGACGCCCGAGGCAGAGGACGACGACACCACGCAGCAGGCCCCGTTGCCCGAGGCGCAGCGGCCGATCCCGCGCACGGAACGGCGCGAGGCTGCAGCGTCGGAGCCCGAAGCCGCCGCGATGCCCGAGACCGTCGAAGTCACCGAGACCCCGCGCGTGGAGGAGCCTGCCAAGCCGCGCGGGATCGATCCCGATGTGGCCGAGATCTTCCGCGAGGAACGCGAGTACGAAGCGCGCCGCCGTGCCGCCGACACCTTGGAAAGCCAGCCCGAACTGGGTCTGAACGAACCGGACGAAGACGAGCAGGCCCGCCGCTCGCGACAGGCGCGCGAGCGCATGGCCAAGCTGCGCGGCGCTGAACCAGAGATCACCGCACGCCCTGCCCCGCGCCGCCCGGCTCCGCCCGTCGTGCCGCGCGCGAACGAGGCAGAGACAGCGGTGTCCCAGGAGACGCAACCCGACCGCGCCATTTCCGAGGCGACGGCGGCGGCGGCGGCGGCCAGCTCGCGCCGGGACCTGTTGCCCAACGTGGATGAGATCAACCAGACGCTGCGCTCCACCGCCGAGCCGCGCATGATCGACACCGCCGAGCGCCGCCAGGTGCAACAGCCGGAGGAAAAGAGCGGTTTCGGCAAGGGGTTCTTGCTGGTCGTCGTTCTCGCCGCACTGGGCGTCGGCACATATTCCCAAGCCGGCAAGCTGAGCGAGGCGTTGCCGCAGGCGGCACCGCTACTCGACGGCTATGTTGCCTCGGTGGACAAGGGGCGTGCTTGGCTGGATGGCCAGGTGACGGCCCTGATGCAGATGCTGGACGGCATGAGTTCGGAGGCGGCACAAGAGGCCCCGGCGGAAGACCCGGCACCCGCCGAAGGTGCCGACCCGGTACAACCCGAAACCGGCAATTGATCCGCAGAACTGGTGGCTGGGAGGTTTCGCCTCGCTGACGCGAGGCGACCCGCGCGCCTTTGGCGCGCAAATCTTTTCGGGGGGCCTTCGGCGCGCAAATATGATCGAGGGGCGCCTTCGGCGCGCAAATCTTTTGAGTAGCGCCTTCGGCGCGCGGATGGGGGCTCTGCCCCCGCCCGTTCCGGGCTCCCCCGGAGATATTTGGACCAAGAAGAAGCAGAAGGGCGTTTGGCCCTCCTGCCCGTTCGCTTGGCCCATTGGTTTGGCCCGCCGGGTTGCTTGATCCTGTCAGCTCTTGACCGGGTCGAGGGTGATTTTCCACAGCTCGGTGTCGGCACGGTCCATGAGGCGGACGGTCATCTGCTCGGTCGCGGGGTCGAGGTCCACGAGGCCGAAGAACTGCAACCCCATGGAGGGCGGCAGGTTGGCGCCCTGTTCCTCGGTCGGGGCCTTCACGTATCTGACCTCGGGGCCGAAGGTCATGTCCAGCGCGTTCGGGCCGAAGGTCCCGGCGTGCAGCGGGCCGGAGACGAATTCCCAGAAGGGCTCGAAGTCCTGGAAGGCGGCCTTTTCCGGGTTGTAGTAATGCGCGGCGGTGTAATGCACGTCGGCGGTGAACCAGACGGTGTTGCGGATGCCATTGTCGCGGATGAAGCGCAGGAGATCGGCGATTTCCAACTCGCGGCCCTTGGCAGGCCCGTCCTCGGCATTGGCGACGGCCTCGAACTTTTCACCGTCCCGCACCACCAGGCCGATGGGCATGTCGCAGGCGATGACCTTCCAGGTGGCTGTCGATGCCTTCAGCGCCTGCTGGATCCAGGCCAGCTGGTCCTGACCCAGGATGCGGGAGGCGTCGGTCAGGTCGCTCTGGAGGTTGTCGGAATTCGCGCCGCGATAAGACCGCAGGTCGAGGAAGAAGACGTCCAGCATCGGGCCGTAAGAGACCTTGCGGTAGACGCGGCCCGGCTCGGTCGGGGCGTAGGCGATCGGCGTCATCTCGTGGAAGGCCTTGGCGGCGCGGGACGCCAGCACATGCACGGATTTCTCGGTGTAGCGATCGTCGGCGCTGAGGTCCTTGCTGTCGGACCAGTTGTTCACGACCTCGTGGTCGTCCCACTGGAAGAAGGTCGGGACGGAGGCGTTCATCGCCTGCACGTGGCGGTCCATCAGGTTGTATTTCCACTGGCCGCGGAATTCGTCGAGGGTTTCGGCGACCTTGCGCTTTTCGTCGATGAGGGTGGTGTTCTTCCAGATCACCGCGCCCGCGTCGTTGGTGACCTCGTCCTTCATCGGGCCGTCGGCGTAGATGGTGTCGCCGGAGTGGATGAAGAAAT
The DNA here is from genome assembly GCF_049800975.1 of Sagittula sp. S175. Taxonomy (NCBI): domain Bacteria; kingdom Pseudomonadati; phylum Pseudomonadota; class Alphaproteobacteria; order Rhodobacterales; family Roseobacteraceae; genus Sagittula; species Sagittula sp. S175. The sequence goes on along the minus strand of NZ_JBNAGB010000005.1, from coordinate 177,742 downwards.
CGGGATTGTGCTGCGCCATGATGGCGTAGGTCAGCATGCCCTCGTCGTCGATGCCCCAGCCCTGGCCGGCAGTGTCGCCAGACCATGCGAAGCGCACCGGCTGACCGGCGGCGGGGGCGCTGCGGAAGCTGCCGGTGATCGGCTCGGAGACGGCGTTGACGTCGGACAGGTCCTGCGCGCTGAAGCGGTAGAACACCTGCTGGCCGGGGGCGAGGCCGTCGACCAGGCGCTTGATGGCGAGGTCATTGCCGGGCTGAGCATAAAGCGGCGCGAGGCGGCGGGCGTCGGAGAAGCTTTCGGTGGTGGCGACCTCCATCATGACCTTGGCGGGGCGGTCGGTGCGGGTCCAGATCATGCCGGAGGTGCCGGTGACATCGCCGGACTGCACGCCATGGGTAAAGACGGGCGCCTGCGCCGCGCGCAGGATGGCCGGGGCGGCCAAGGTCGTGAGGGCAGTACCGGCGGCCAGGAAGCGGCGGCGCGTAAAGGTCAGGCGAGACATGGGGGATCTCCGTCGTTCGCGGTGTGGTGAAGTGCCGCGACGGTCGGAGAGAAGTGTAACGGGCGTCTGATGGTCGGCTGAAGGTTTGGTGAAGGTCTCGTGACAGGTCGGGAGAACCGGCTCAGGTCAGACGCGGCCCTTCCATGGCACCAGCAGCTTTTCCGCCCAGCGCATCAGGATGTCGATGCCAAAGCCGATCACGCCGATCAGGATGATGCCCATGATGACGATGTCGGTGAGCTGGAATTTCGAGGCGACCATGATCATCATGCCCGCGCCCTTCTCTGCCGCCACCAGTTCGGCGGCGACCACGGTGCCCCAGCAGACGCCCATGGCGACACGCGCGCCGGTGAAGATCTCCGGCAGGGAGTTCGGCACAATGACGTGGCGCATGATCTGCCACTTGGACGCGCCCAGCGAATAGGCGGCGTGGACCTTGGAGATGGCCACGCCCGAGACCCCGGCCCGCGCGGCGATGGCCATGATCCAGAGCGCGGCGAGGAACAGCAGGATGATCTTGCCCAGCTCGCCGATGCCGGCCCAGATGATGACCAGCGGGATCAGGGCGAGGGGCGGCACGGGGCGCATGAATTCGACGATCGGGTCGAACCAGCCGCGGAACCAGTTGGACAGGCCCATGGCGTAGCCCAGCGGGATGCCGATCAGAGCGCCGAAGAAGAAGCCGACGATGACGCGGAAGAGCGAATAACCGAGGTGTTCCCAGAGGGTCGAGCCCCGGTAGCCCTCGGAGGCGATGTCCTTGAGCCGGGCCAGCACCGCCTCGGGGGCCGGCAGCCAGATCGGTTCCATCTGCCAGCCCTTGGCGGGTTCGAAATTCAGCGTGCCCTTTGGGGACATGCCGACGCGGCCGAACTCGGTCTGGACGGAGCCGCCGGGCGCGATGGGTTGGCCGTTGACGGCGGTGACGCGGTGGCCCTCGGTCGCCTCGTCGTTGCGGTCCACCCGGATCAGGCCGGAGCGCCATGCGCCCACGGTGTCGGCATCGTTTTTGGCCCAGCCCTCGCCCGGGTCGACCTGCGGCGTGTCGACATCGGTGCCGACCTCGAAGACACGGACCGTGACGGTGGCGTCGTCGGGGGCCACGCCATCGGCCTCGGCGGTGTAGGTGAAGGTCGCGTCACCCATGAAGGGGCCGGGCGCGTGCAGGAAACCGGGCAGCCATGCGGAGCCGGTGAAGGCGCCCCAGAGCAGGAAGATGACGAGGACGGAAACCACGCTGGCGATGCGGTCGGGCTTCACCGCGCTTTCGTCGCCAAAGGTCACGGTCTTGAGCGAGGTGTAATCGGTGGTCGTCTTGCGGACGATGAATTTCACCAGCGCGAAGGAGGCGACGAAGACGAGGGCGTAGATGAGGAAGACGATCATGGCTTACTCCGCGGCCTCGGTGCGGCCCATGATTTCCTCTTCCATGTCCCAGATCATGCTGAGGATCTCCTCGCGTTTCGACCCGAAATCGGGGTGTTTCTTGACCTCGCGCAGGTCGGCGTTCACGCCCATGTCTGCAAACGGCAGACGGTATTCGGTGTGGATGCGGCCCGGGCGCGGGGCCATGACCAGCAGGCGTTCACCCAGCAAAAGCGCCTCTTCGACGGAGTGGGTGATGAGGATGATGGTCTTGCCGGTCTCCTTCCAGAGCTTCAGCACGAGGCCTTGCATCTTTTCGCGGGTCAGCGCGTCGAGCGCGCCGAGCGGTTCGTCCATCAGGATGACGTCGGGATCATTGGCGAGGCAGCGGGCCAAGGCCACGCGCTGCTGCATGCCGCCAGACAGCTCATAAACCGCCTTGTCGTGGAAATCCTTGAGGCCGACCACGTCGAGCAGGTGATCGACGGTGCCCGCCCACTGCTTTTCGCGCTGCCCGGCCATGCGCGGACCGAAGGAGACGTTCTCGCGCACGCTCATCCATTCGAAGAGCGCGCCCTGCTGGAACACCATGCCGCGTTCGGCGTCCGGTCCGGTGACGCGGTGGCCGTTCAGAGTGATCTGGCCGGAGGTCGGCGCGAGGAAGCCCGCGACGATGTTCAGGAGCGTGGTCTTGCCGCAGCCGGAGGGGCCGAGGACCGAGAGCAACTCGCCCTTGTCGAGGTGGAGCGAGACGTCTTTCAGCGCCTGAACGGATTTCCCGTTCGGCAGGTCGAAGCGCATGGAGATGTTTTCGATGCTGAGACCGCTCATGGGGTGCCTCTTGGTGGGCGTTGTCGTGGGGGCGCATGATCTTTGACAAAGACCATGCGACCGGGTCGGTGGGGGGGGCATGATCTTCGGTCGAAGATCATGCCTGCCGTTCACATGCCGTTCGCGGCGGACAGCGGGCCGGTGTTGACGTTCTCGGCATAGCTGTCGAGCGCCGCGTCGATGGAGCCCGCGTTCACGAAGACGTCCGCCACGCCCTTCATGAAGTCCTGCGCGCCGCCGCCCAGCCATTTCGCGCCGAGCTGGTCCTCGACCGTCGGGAAGACGAAGGTGGCCATGGTCTCGGCGGTGGCCGCTTCGTCCATGCCTGCGTCCTTGGCGATGACAGGGAGCATCTTGGCGTGGTTGGCCTCGTCCGCCCACATGGCGTTGGCGTCTGCCGTCACCTTGAGGAATTTCGCCACGAGGTCGGAGTTCTCGGCCACCCAGCCCGCCGGGCCAGAGGTCACGTCGAAGACGAGGATGCCGAGGTCTTCCTTTTCCGCCCCGGTCAGCAGGACGTTGCCGTGCTCCTTCATGCGGCGCAGCGAGCCGCCCCAGCCGCAGGCCATGTCGACGGAGCCCTGTGCCAGAGCCGCCGCGCCATCCGGCGGCGCCATGTCGACGATTTCGAGGCTGTCGAGGGCGACGCCGAAGTGGTCCATCTGCTTGAGGAAGCCGTAATGCGCGGCGGTGCCCAGCGGCACGGCAACCTTCTTGCCGGCGAGTTCCCCGGCGGAGTCTTTGTCGATCTCCAGCGCTTCGGCCACGACGCAGTTGTCGTTGTCGGCGTAGCTGACGGCCACGTCGAGCACCTGAAGGTCCTGCCCGGCGGAGGTCGCCACCACAAACGGCGGCACGCCTTGGCTCACGGACAGGTGCACATCGCCCGAGGCCATGGCGGCGCTCATGGCGGTGCCGGTGTCGAAGCTGACCCAGTTGATGTCCACGCCCATGGCCTCGTCATACATGCCTTCGGCCTTGGCGTACTCAAAAGGCATCGGCCATTCGAGGAAGTAGCCCACGGTGATGGTCTCCGCCTGAGCGGCTCCCGCCAACATGGCCGAGGCGGCCACGGCGCTGAGAAGCATCTTTTTCATGTCGAAAGTCTCCCTGTGTTCGGTGCGCCTCGTGCCGGACGCTATGGTTGATCCGACCAGTAAACAGGCAATGGATCAACGATTTTTCCGGCACATGCGGCTGAACGCGGCGGATTGTCGGGGTAACTTGGGCGGCAGGAAAGCGACAACCCTAGGATTTCGTGGTAAAATCATCATCGGGTGGCATGACAGGGCGGAAATCTGGCACTACAAGCGCGCACCAACTGGCCCTATAAGCCGCCCAATTTTCGCGCCAACTGGAGGCAAACAGCCCCTTAAGGAGTCCTTCGCCATGGACGGCACCTACTCACAGAACGATCTCAGCCACGTTGTCGCCGCCGACAAGGCGCATGTCTGGCATCACCTCGTGCAGCACAAGGGGTTCGAGACCAAGGACCCGAACATCATCATCGAGGGCAAGGGCATGCGCGTCTGGAACCAGGCGGGCAAGGAGCATCTGGACGCCGTGTCCGGCGGGGTCTGGACGGTGAACGTGGGCTACGGGCGCGAGCGCATCGCCAAGGCGGTCTATGACCAGCTCCTGCGGATGAACTATTTCGCAGGCGCGGCCGGGTCCGTGCCGGGCGCGCTGTTCGCGGAAAAGCTGATCGAGAAGATGCCGGGGCTGACGCGGGTCTATTACACCAACTCGGGGTCCGAGGCGAACGAGAAGGCCTTCAAGATGATCCGCCAGATCGCGCACAAGCGGTATGGTGGCAAGAAGTCCAAAATCCTCTACCGCGACCGCGATTACCACGGCACGACGATTGCCTGCCTGTCGGCGGGCGGTCAGGACGAGCGCAACGCGCAATACGGTCCGTTCACGCCGGATTTCGTGCGCGTGCCGCATTGCCTGGAATACCGCAAGCACGAGCAGGACGGTGCGCCGGTCGACAACTACGGCCTCTGGGCGGCGGAGCAGATCGAGGCGGTGATCCTGCGCGAGGGGCCGGACACCATCGGCGGCCTGTGCCTTGAACCGGTGACGGCGGGCGGCGGCGTGATCCCCGCGCCCGAGGGCTACTGGCAAAAGGTGCAGGATATCTGCCGCAAGTACGAAATCCTTCTGCACATCGACGAGGTGGTCTGCGGCGTGGGCCGCACGGGGACGTGGTTCGGTTACCAGCATTACGGCATCGAGCCGGATTTCGTGACCATGGCCAAGGGCGTGGCCTCGGGCTACGCGGCGATTGCCTGCTGTGTCACGTCGGAGCGGGTGTTCGACCTGTTCAAGGACGACGCGTCGGACCCGCTGAACTATTTCCGCGACATCTCGACCTTCGGGGGCTGCACGGCGGGGCCTGCGGCGGCGATCGAGAACATGGCGATCATCGAGGACGAGGACCTGCTGGGCAACACCGTGGCCATGGGTGACTACATGATGGACCAGTTGCGCGCGTTGCAGGACCGTCACGCCATCATCGGTGACGTGCGCGGCAAGGGGCTGTTCCTGGGCGCGGAACTGGTGACGGATCGCGAGACCAAGGAGGTCGCCCCCGAGGCGCAGGTGCAGGCGGTCGTGTCCGACTGCATGGGCCAGGGTGTCATCATCGGCGCGACCAACCGCTCGGTGCCGGGGCGCAACAACACGCTCTGTTTCTCGCCTGCGTTGATTGCCACGAAGGACGATATCGACCAGATCGTCTCGGCCGTGGACGGGGCATTGGGCCGCGTCTTTGGCTGAGTGATACCGGAGTACTCATGGACTATCGTGTGAACGACTTCGGGCAGCCCATCGGGTTGCCCGTCGACCTGCCCCTGCCCCGCCCCTTCCCGACGCATGCGGTGCTGAACGGTCGCCACGTGACCCTCGTCCCCATGGCCGAGGATCATGCCGAGGATTTTTACGAGGTTTTCGACGATCCGGCGGGGTGGACCTACCTCGGGGATGAACAGCCCTTCGCGGACCTGAACGACGCGCGGGCGCGTGTGGCGGCTTTCGTGCCCAGCCGCGACCCGCTGTTCTACACGGCACTGGTGGAAGGCCGCGCGGTGGGCTTCCTGTCGCTGTTGCGGATCAACCCTGGCGCGGCCTCGATCGAGGTGGGGTTCATCCACCTGTCGCCCGCGCTGCAAGGCACCGTTGCCGCGACCGAAGCGCAGTACCTGTTGATGCGGCACGTCTTCGACGACCTGGGCTATCGCCGCTACGAGTGGAAATGCGACGCGCTGAATGCGCCCTCGCGCAGCGCGGCGCTGCGTCTGGGCTTCACCTTCGAGGGGATTTTCCGGCAGGCGCTGGTCTACAAGGGACGCAACCGGGACACGGCGTGGTTCTCGGTCATCGACGGCGAGTGGCCCGCGTTGCGCGCCCGGTTCGAGCGCTGGCTTGACCCGGCGAATTTCGACGCGGACGGACGGCAAAAGGCGCGGCTCAACGACCTCTGAGCCGCGCAAACGCACCGTTTCCGGCGGATTGAAGGTATTTCGCGTCGCGTTGGCGCAAGTCGTTCAGGATCGGTCAACCTCTTGCGTGCCACAAATCCGGGCAATTCACCGCGAACCGTGATCAGCCCGGAGGGTCCTCGTATGCCAGCCCGTTACCCCAGTTACCCATATGTGGAACCCGTCGCCGCCAAAGTGACGCAGGATGAGATCGACTCCACCATCGCCGATCTGCTTGCGAACAATCCCGGGGTCTGCCTGCGGCAGGGTCCGCTGGACGGGCTTTGCCGCGCCCTGAATGTGGATATCGAGTATTCCACCCCCCCACACGAAATGATGCTGGATGTCCCTCTGGAAAAACGTGCGGTGATCTGGCTGCCAAAGAACGGACGGCCGAAACATGACCGCATCGCCGCCGCCATCGGGATCGGCCATTGGATCATGCACGTGCCTGTCACGCGCGAAAAACACCCCGGATGCGGCATTCAGGCCCTGCATCGCCCCACCGACATGGCCGCGCAAAAGGAAGCACGCCGCTTTGCCTACGCGCTCCTGTTGCCAGCGGATGATTTCAAGAACCTCTGGTACGAGGGTCGCGGCGGCGCCGTTGCGGACGTTCTGAACGTGCCGACGCAGGTGGTCTATGAGCGCGCCTCGATGCTGGACCTGACGCAGCCGGACGGTGGCGGCGACAAGTACGAGTGGAAGGAACGGCCCGCAATCGGCGGCTATTGACGGCAGTTCCAACGAAAAAGGGCCGCCTCTGGCGACCCCTCAATTCATTTCGGCGCAGTGCCGTGGCACCCTGCGCGAGGTTCGGGGACACTCCCCCGATACACGCCTTACGCGTTGACGCTGTCCTTCAGGGCCTTCGCGATGGTCATCTTGACCTGCTTGTCGGCCTCTTTCTTGAACTGCTCGCCGGTGGCGGGGTTGCGCACCATGCGCTCGGGGCGCTCGCGGCAGTAGATCTTGCCAACGCCCGGCAGGGTCACGGCGCCACCACCGGACACTTCGGCGGTGATCAGATCGGTCAGTGCGTCCAGAGCCGCGCCTGCGGTCTTCTTGTCGGCATCCATCTTCTCGGCCAGTGCTGCCACCAGCTGAGTCTTGGTCATCGGCTTCGCCATTTCATGGTCTCCTTTACGCGCGCATCTGCTCTATGCTTTAGCGCCTGTTCACCGCCCATTTCCCTTGGGCCTATGGCGCGCATTAAAACCGGATATGGACGCCGAACACAATAATTCGTGGGTTCCTAGCGCCGGATATTGTGCATTTTGTAGCGGTTTCCCCCGCGTCAAAGGAACGCGGTTTCCTCGAACGACCGCAATTTGCGGCTGTGGATGCGTTCCAGCGGCATGTCGCGCAGTGATTCCATGGCGCGAATCCCGATTCTCAAATGCCGCGAGACCTGCGTCTTGTAGAAGTCCGAGGCCATGCCGGGCAGCTTCAGCTCGCCATGCAGCGGCTTGTCCGAGACACAAAGCAGCGTGCCGTAAGGCACCCGGAAGCGAAAGCCGTTCGCCGCGATGGTCGCGGATTCCATGTCCAGCGCCACGGCGCGCGACTGCGACAGGCGCTGCACGGGGCCGGAGGTATCGCGCAACTCCCAGTTGCGGTTGTCCACCGTGGCCACGGTGCCGGTGCGCATGATGCGTTTCAGGTCGTAGCCGTCCAGCTGGGTTTCATGCGCCACGGCACGCTCCAACGCGATCTGGATTTCCGCCAGCGCCGGGATCGGCACCCAGACCGGCAGGTCGTCGTCCAGCACCTTGTCCTCGCGCAGGTAGGCGTGGGCCAGCACGAAGTCGCCCAGAGATTGCGAATTGCGCAGCCCCGCGCAGTGCCCGACCATCAGCCAGGCGTGCGGGCGCAGCACGGCGATGTGGTCGGTGGCGGTCTTGGCGTTGGACGGTCCGACGCCGATGTTGACCAGCGTGATGCCCGAGCCATCGGCGCGTTTCAGGTGGTAGGTCGGCATCTGCGGCAGCCGCGCGGGCTGGCCGAGGTCGCCGTCGGGGGTGGTGATCTCGACATTGCCGGTAGACACGAAGCCGGTGTAGCCACTGTCGGGATCGCCCAGCGCCTCGCGCGCGTAGGCCTCGAACTCGGACACGTAGAACTGGTAGTTGGTAAACAGGACGTGGTTCTGGAAGTGCTCGGGGTCGGTGGCAGTATAATGCGCCAGCCGCGCCAGCGAGTAATCCACCCGCTGCGCCGTGAAGGGCGCAAGCGGCACCGGGTCGCCGGGCAGCGTCACCACCACGCCGTTGACGATGTCATCGTTGGTGGTGCCAAGGTCCGGCACGTCGAACACGTCCCGCAGGACGAAATCGGCCGCGCCCTCCTGCGGGACGGTCACGTCGGGGAAGTTCGCCACGGCGAAATGCACCGGCATGGGCGTCGAGGACAGGCCGATCTGCACCCGCCCGCCATGGTTTGACAGCAAAAGGCCGATCTGCTGGCGCAGGTAGTGGCGGAACATGCGCGGGCGCGTGACGGTGGTGGCATAGGTGCCCGGCCCGGTGACATGGCCGAAGGAGAGCCGCGAGTCGGTCTTGGCGAAACTTGCCACCGAGAACCGCACCTCGGGGTAGTAGGCGCGCAGGCGCTTGCCCGGGTGGCCTTCGTTCATGGCTTGCAGGAAGCGGTCGCGCAGGAAGGTCGCCGCCTGTTCATACAGCTCGCACAGCCGGTCAACTGCCGCACGGGGGTCGTCGAAAAGCTCCGGCTCGGGGGCGGCGGGGGTCTCGAGGTCCAGCTGTTCGACGGTGTCCTGCATGGTCTGATCTTTCTCTTGTTTTGCCGCTGACGTTGACAGCTTGTCGCAGGCTGTGCAACCGCAACGCGGGGACACGACGCGCGGGAACCGCATGGCCCCTTGCGGGGTTTGGCGCATATGAGCCCCTCGTTGACATATTACCCCGACTCGCGCCCCGGCATCCGGCGGGAACGGCGCGGGCGCGGCTTTTCCTACATCGCGCCGGATGGCACGCGGATCGACGCGGCCAAGGAACGACGGCGGATCGAGGCGCTGGCCGTGCCGCCTGCCTACGAGGACGTGTGGATCTGCCCCCTGCCGAAGGGGCACTTGCAGGCGACGGGCCGCGATGCGCGGGAACGCAAGCAGTACCGCTATCACCCGGACTGGCGGGCGTGGCGCGATGCGCAAAAGTATGACCAACTGGCGGCCTTCGGGGACTGCTTGCCGGGATTGCGGCGGCGCATCCGGTCGGTCCTGCGACAGTCCGAGGCAGGCGACCATGATTTCGCGGTGGCGGCGATCCTCGCGCTGCTGGACCGGGCGTCCCTGCGCGTGGGTCACGCGGATTACGCGCGCGAGAACAAGACCTTCGGCGCTACGACCCTGCGGCGGCGGCACCTGCGGCTGGACGGGGATGCCTTGCGGCTGACCTTTCGCGGCAAGGGCAACAAGCTGATCCGCAAGGAGCTGGGGGACGCCACTCTGAACCGGGTGCTGACGAGGTTGGGCGATCTGCCGGGGCCGCAGCTGGTGAGCTGGCTGGACGGCGACACCCCGCGCGCCGTGACCTCGGACGAGGTAAACGCCTGGCTGGCGGACTCTGCGGGCGACGGCGTGACGGCCAAGACCTTCCGCACGTGGAACGGGTCGGTCGCGGCGCTGGAGGCAGCCCTGCGCGCGGAGAAACCGACGATCAAGGGCATGGCCGAAGCCGCGTCGGAGCGGCTGCACAACACGCCGACCATCGCGCGCAATTCCTACATCCACCCGCAGGTCATCGCGCTGGCCCTGACGCCTGTCGCATTGGCCGATGCGCCCTCGGTGCGCGGTCTGCGGCGGGCGGAGGCGCAACTGCTGCACCTGTTGCGTTGACATCCCCCGGCGTGGCGCGTTCGATAGCGCAACCAAAGGAGGCCCCCCATGAACGCACCCAGCACCCGCGCGAACCTCGATCACTGGCAAGAGCGCGTCGACCTCGCCGCCGCCTTTCGCTGGACCGTCCGGCTGAACATGCACGAGGCGGTGGCGAACCACTTCAGCCTCGCCATCAACGACGAGGGCACGAAGTTCCTGATGAACCCCAACCAGGTGCATTTCCAGCGCATCAAGGCATCCGACCTGCTGGTGATCGACGCCAACGACCCCGAGACGCTGAACCGCCCCGGCGCGCCAGATCCCACGGCCTGGGGACTGCACGGCGGGCTGCACCGCCACTGCCCGCACGCGCGCTGCGCCATGCATGTGCATTCCGCCTATGCCACGGTGCTGGCGAGCCTGAAGGACAAGCGCCTGCCGCCGATCGACCAGAACTGCGCCACCTTCTTCAACCGCATCGCCATCGACGACAATTACGGCGGTCTGGCCTTCGAGGAAGAGGGCGAACGCTGCGCCCAGCTGCTGTCCGACCCGAAGGTCAAGACGCTCATCATGGGCAACCACGGCGTCATGGTCATCGGCAATACCGTGGCCGAGACCTTCAACCGGCTGTATTATTTCGAGCGCGCGGCGCAGACCTACATCATGGCTCTGCAAACGGGGCGCGAGCTGCACGTGCTGTCGGACGAAGTGGCGGAAAAGACCGCCTCGGAGATCGAGGACTACCCCGAGCAGGACATCCGCCACCTCGCGGAACTCAAGGCCATCCTCGACGAGGAAGGCTCGAATTACGCGACCTGAGACCCGCGCTTGCGCAACCACAGAAGGCGGCTCATGTCCCCGGCATGGCCGCCTTGTGAGTCTTGGCCGTAGATGCGCACCTCGCGCCAGCCCATCTCGGACACCTCCAACGCATCGACCGCCAACGCATACCCTTTGGCGTGCCAGTGCTCGGCATTGACCGAGATCACCGCCAGCCCGCCGGGGGCCAGCACGCGCAGCACCTCGGGCAAGGCCTCCGGCCCGACATGGCCATGGGTGAAGGTGCCGGAACAGGTCACGCCACTGTACGCGCCATTCTCCACCGGCAGACGTTCCACCAGGTTGCCCGTGAACAGCCGCGCGTAAACGCCCTTGCGCGCCGACACGTCCAACATTTCCTGAGACAGATCGGTGGCCTCGACTGGCCCCAGACCCAGCGCGACGAGCGCCTCGCCACACAGGCCCGTCCCCGCTCCCATGTCCAGCACCGGCCCGGTGCCACCCAGCGCGCGAAACAATTCGGCCACGCGCAGCGGCAGGACGTAATCCATGTCGCGCGCAAAGGACGTGTCATAGGTCTCTGCCCAGTCGCGGTAGAGCCGCAAATTATCGTCGGGGGTCTCCAGCCCGTAGGCCGCATCCAGATCCTGTGCCATGCCCGCCAGCCTGCCCGCGAACCAGCGTTCAGGCAAGCCCCGCCCCTGCTTCTTTGGTTTTCCAAATACCTCGGGGGGTGAGGCCCGGTCCGCGCTTGCGCGGTGAAGGGTCCGGGGGACCCTTCAAGGGCCGAACGGGGCGGAGCCCCCACCTGCCCCGGTCCGCGCGAGCGCGGTGAAAGGTCCGGGGGACCTTCCAAGGGCCGAACGGGGCAGAGCCCCAGCAAGGCGCAGACGGGGGCAGCCCCCTACCCCGCGGCCACACGACGCCGCTCAGCCCTTGCGCAGGCCGGTCTCGACCAGCAGGCCCTTGCGCTTGGCCTCGTAGTAATAGCCGCGCGCGTACCACTTGATGGCGTCGTCCCAATCGCCGTCCGAGACGATATAGGCGCCCTTGAGGTACTTCAGCGCGTATTTCAGGTTGATGTTCGCATCCAGCAACTCCTGGTTCGTGCCCTTGAATCCCATGCCGCGCGCCGTCTCCGGCAGGATCTGGAACAGACCCCAGTACGGCCCGTTGCGGGCGGCGGGGTTGTGGGTGCTTTCGCGGATCGCGAGGCGGTGGACAAGGCCACGGGGCAGTTCGTAGTGGTCGGACCAGTGGTTGATGGCAGCCCTGAGCTCCGGCGTCTCGTTGGGGAACAGCGGCAGCGCGTCGGGCACCGCCTGTTCCACCACGGTCTCTGAAACCGGTTTCGTGGCGCAGCCCGCCAGCATCGTGGCCAGCGCCACCCCAAGGGCCACCGCGCCCACCCGTCCCGTCACTCGCAGCATGTTTCCCTCATGCAACATTTCTCACGACCGGCTTGATACTCTGGAAACCACGATCCGGGGAGTCCGGGGATGACGCATCGGCAATCACCCGCTCAGGGGTTGGGGGGAACCCGCCACCCTTGCCAAATCGCCGCCACGGGGCCACCTATGCGGCATGGACAAGACATTGCTTTCGCTGGGCCACGGCTTCTCTGCCCGTTTCCTCGCCTCGGACTTGCTGGCCGAAGGCGGCTGGCGCGTGATCGGCACCACCCGCTCGCCGGACAAGCTGGACGCCCTGCGCGCCACGGGGATCGACGCGATTCTCTGGGAACATGACGCCGTGGCGGGTGCCTTGGCGCAGGCCACGCATGTGCTGATGAGCGCCGCGCCCGATGCCGACGGCGACCCGGCCTTGCAGCTGATCGGGCCGGAACTGGCGGCAGCGGCGGATCGGCTCGACTGGGTCGGCTACCTGTCCACCACCGGCGTCTACGGCAATGCCGATGGGGCCTGGGTGGACGAGAGCGCGCCGCTGAACGGCCATTCCAGACGCGCCCGCGCCCGGATCAAGGCCGAGGCCGACTGGCGCGCCATCCCCGGCCTGCCGCTGCACAGCTTTCGCCTTGCGGGCATCTACGGCCCCGGACGCGGCCCTTTCGAGAAGGTCCGCAACGGCACGGCGCGGCGGATCATCAAGGAGGACCAGGTCTTTTCGCGCATCCATGGCGAGGATATCGCGCAGGTCTTGCGGGCCTCCATGGCGCGGCCGAACCCCGGTGCCGCCTACAACGTCTGCGACAACGACCCCGCCCCGCCGCAGGACGTGCTGAGCTACGCCGCCGAACTGCTGGGCATGCCGCCGCCCCCCGAGGTCTGTTTCGAAGAGGCCGAGATGTCGCCCATGGCGCGCAGCTTTTACGCCGACAACAAGCGCGTCGACAACACGCGCATCCGCGAGGAACTGGGTGTCGCGCTGAAATATCCCGACTATCGCAGCGGCTTGCGGGCGGTGCTGGCGGCCGAGGGCTGAGCCATGCCCGCGATCCCGGCGGTGGACCGCCCCTCCCCCGAAAGCCTGACCGATCTGCTGGCCGTGCTGCGCCCCGGACCCGAGGACGACCGCATTTCGGTCGAGGACGCGCTGGCGCGGGTGGGCAGCCGGTCCTTTCCTGCCGTGATCCTCGTGCCGGCGGTGCTGGTGGTCTCGCCCCTGTCGGGCATCCCGACGATGCCGAGCCTCAGCGGTCTGCTGGTGCTGTTCATCACTTTGCAGGTGCTGTTGGGGCGCAAACACCTGTGGCTGCCGGGGTTCATCACGCGCCGCTCGATATCGGCGTCCAAGATGACCCGCGCGCTGGACTGGCTGGCGCGGCCCGCCGCCTTCATGGACCGGCACAGCCACGATCGGCTGCGCTTTCTGGTGCGTGGCCCGACGCGAGTCTTCGCCTATATCGCCACGGCGGTACTGGCGGCAGGCTGGCCCCTGCTGGAGATCCTGCCCTTCGTCACCAGCTTTGCCGCCGGGGCGGTGTCGATGATCATGTACGGCCTGATGGTGCGCGACGGGTTCTACACGCTCTGGGGCTACGTGCAGGGCGCGCTTCTCTACGGCGCGGTGCTGATGGTCTGGGTGGGGATCGTGTGAGGGCGTAGGTCGGGGCTGTGCCCCGACTCGCCTCAGGCCCGCTTGTCCATCACTTCAACGCCTAGCGTGGTCAGCACCTTCGCCTCGATATCCGAGGCGTTCAGCTTGGCCACGGCGTACATGTCGCGGGGGCTGGCCTGGTCGATGAAGATGTCGGGCAGGACCATGGAGCGGTACTTCAGCCCCCGGTCGAACACCGCGTTTTCCGCCAGGCATTGCGCCACGTGGCTGCCGAAGCCGCCAATCGCGCCCTCCTCGACCGTGATGAGCGCCTCGTGGTTGCGGGCCAGTTGCAGGACCAATGCCTCGTCCAGCGGTTTGGCAAAGCGCGCATCCGCCACGGTGACGGAGACGCCGCGTGCCTCCAGCGCTTCGGCGGCGCTCAGGCATTCCGCCAGACGCGTGCCGAAGGACAAGAGCGCCACGCGCGCGCCTTCCTTCATCACACGGCCCTTGCCGATCTCCAGCACCCGACCGCGTTCGGGCATCTCGACGCCCACGCCCTCGCCGCGCGGGTAGCGGAAGGCGATGGGGCCGTCGTCATGGGCGGCGGCGGTGGCAACCATGTGCTTCAGCTCGGCCTCGTCGGCGGCGGCCATGACCACGATCCCCGGCAGATTGGCAAGGAACGCCGTGTCAAACGACCCGGCGTGCGTCGCCCCATCGGCCCCCACCAGCCCGGCGCGGTCGATGGCAAAGCGCACCGGCAGGCGCTGGATCGCCACGTCATGCACCACTTGGTCATACCCGCGTTGCAGGAAGGTCGAATACATCGCGCAGAAGGGCTTCATCCCCCCCGCCGCGAGCCCGGCGCAGAAGGTCACGCCGTGCTGCTCGGCAATGCCCACGTCGAAGGTGCGCGTGGGAAAGCGTTCGGCGAAGAGGTCCAGCCCGGTGCCATCCGGCATGGCGGCGGTCACTGCCACGATGCGCGGGTCAAAGCCCGCCTCCTGGATCAGCGCATCGGCAAAGACGCGGGTGTAAGAGGGCGCGTTCGACGGCGCCTTGTGCTGCTTGCCGGTGATGACGTCGAATTTCGCCCGGGCGTGGCCCTTGTCGGCGGCGTGTTCGGCGTGGCTGTAGCCCTTGCCCTTCTTCGTCAGGGCGTGGATCAGGATCGGCCCGGTGGCGCGCGCCTTGACCGTGCGCAGCAGCGGCAGAAGCTGGTCGAGGTCGTGCCCGTCGATCGGCCCCACGTAAGAGAACCCCAGTTCCTCGAAGAGCGTCCCGCCCACGGTCATGCCCTTGAGCATCTCCTTGGCGCGCTTCGCGCCCTCTTGGAAGGGCGGCGGCAAAAAGCCGATGGCCCCCTTGGCCACGGCCTTGAGGTCCTGGAAAGGTTGTTCGGCGTAGAGCCGCGTCAGGTAGGACGACAGCGCGCCGGTGGGCGGTGCGATGGACATTTCGTTGTCGTTGAGGATGACGATCAGGCGCTTTTTCAGATGGCCCGCGTTGTTCATCGCTTCAAACGCCATGCCCGCGCTCATCGACCCGTCGCCGATCACCGCGATGGCATCGCCAAGCCCGGTCTCGCAGGCCCCGCCCAGATCGCGCGCCACGGCAAAGCCCAGCGCCGCGCTGATCGATGTGGAGCTATGCGCCGCGCCAAAGGGATCGTAGGGCGACTCGGACCGCTTGGTGAAACCCGACAGCCCGCCCTTCGTCCGCAGGGTGCGAATGCGGTCGCGCCGCCCGGTCAGGATCTTGTGCGGGTAACACTGGTGCGAGACGTCCCAGATGATCTTGTCCTTGGGCGCATCGAACACGGCGTGCAGGGCAACCGTCAGTTCCACCACGCCCAGCCCCGCGCCAAGGTGGCCGCCGGTCTCGGAGACGGCGGAGATGGTCTCGGCCCGCAGTTCCTGCGCCACCTGCTTCAGCTGGGCGTCGGTGAACCCTTTCAGGTCGGACGGGTACTGGACGCGGTCCAGAAGGGGCGTTTCGGGTCGCTGGGACATTCGGTCCTCCGCTCGGTCACTCCTGTCCCCATGTAAGCCTTTGCTGCGCGCAGGCCAGTGCGGGAAAGGATCAGTTTCGGCGCGAGATAACGAAGCGGGCGGCCTCCCGCAAGCACTCGGCCCGCTCCCCGTATACATCCAATGATGTGCAGGCTTCGTGCACAAGTTCTGCAGCGCGACGTTTTGCGCCGTCGAGGCCGAGGAGGCTAACAAAGGTCGCCTTGCCGCGCGCGTCGTCCTTGCCAACGGCCTTGCCCACGGTCTCGGCGTCGCCCTCGACGTCCAGCACATCGTCCCAGATCTGGAAGGCAAGGCCAAGGGCGTCGCCATAGCGCCGCAGCGGTTGCGGGCTTTCGCCCGCCATGACCGCACCGGCGGTGCAGGACCACGAAATCAGCGCCCCCGTCTTGCCCGCCTGAAGCGCGGTGATGTCGGCCAGGGTCAGCGGTTCCGACGCGGTCTCTGCGGCGATGTCCAGCGCCTGCCCGCCCACCATGCCGCGCAACCCCGCCGCATGGGCAAGGCCAAGCACCAGGTCCAGCCGCCGCGCGGCGGTGCAGGCGGTTTCCGCCACCAGTTGAAAGGCCAGCGCCTGCAAGGCATCGCCCGCCAGAACGGCGGTGGTCTCGTCCCACTGGCGGTGCACCGTGGGTTTGCCGCGCCGCAGGTCGTCATCGTCCATGCAGGGCAAGTCGTCATGCACCAGACTGTAGGCGTGCAGCGCCTCGATCCCGCCCGCCGCCGGAGCCGCGTGGTCAGGGTCGATGCCGAACACCCGCGCGCTCTCGATCACGAGGAAGGCGCGCAGCCCCTTGCCGCCCTCGACGGCATAGCGCATCGCCTCTGCCACGGTGCCGGGCACGCCCGCCGTGGCATGGCGGATCTGGCCGAACGCCATTTCCCCGGCGCGCGGCAGGGCCTCGGTAAAATGGGGCGCGTCAGACACTTACAGCCCCTCGACAGCCTTCGTGCCCACCGGGTTGCCCTCGCCGTCGAGCGTGATCGCGGCGACCTTCTCTTCGGCTTCCTTCAGTTTCTGGTCGCAACGCTTCTTCAGCGCCGCGCCGCGTTCATACAGCTTGATCGAATCCTCAAGCGCCACGTCGCCGCGTTCCAGCGCGCCCACGACGCGCTCCAACTCGGCCATGGCCTGCTCGAACGACATTTCTTCCACGGCCATCTCGCTCATGCGCCCGCCTCCATCAGTGCCTCGACATGCGCCTTCGCCGAGGCGCTCAATCCGGCCAGATCATAGCCGCCTTCGAGGACCGATACCACCCGGCCCCCGGCTGTCTGCGCGGCGATCTTGCAAAGCTCGCGGGTGATCCAGCGGAAGTCATCCACCGTCCAGTTCAGGTTCGCCAGCGGGTCGTCCTGATGCGCATCGAAGCCGGCCGAGATGATCAACAGCTCGGGCTGGAAGGCGCGCAGGCGGGGAAAGGCCTCGGCCTCGTAGCGCTGGCGCATCTCGGCCCCGCCCGATTCCGGCGGCAAGGGCAGGTTCAGCACGTTGTCATGGGCGCCGCGCTCGTCGGGCGCACCGGTGCCGGGCCACAGCGGCATCTGCTGCGAGGTCACCAGCAGCGCACGCGCCTCGTTCCACAACAGGTCCTGCGTGCCGTTGCCGTGATGCACATCGAAATCCACCACCGCGACGCGGCTCAACCCGTGCGCCTCAAGCGCATGTTTCGCCGCGATCGCCGCGTTGCCGAACAGGCAGAACCCCATGGGCGTCTCGGTCTCGGCATGGTGGCCCGGCGGGCGCATGGCGACAAAGGCATTGGCCACGTCGCCGTCCACCACCATGTCCACCGCCTGACAGGCGCCGCCCGCCGCGCGCATGGCCGCCCGGAAGGACCCCGGCGACACCCAGGTATCGGCGTCCAGCTGGTGCTGGCCGCTGGCCGGAATGGCCGCGCGAATCCGGTCAATGTAGCGCTGAGGGTGGCAGCGGAGCAATTCCTCGTCGCTGGCTTCGCGTGCCGTGTGGCGCACCAGATCCAGCCCTTCAAGCGCGTGCAGCAGGTGCTCCAGCCGCGCGACGCGTTCCGGGTGGCCGTCCGGTGTCACGTGCTCCAGCCCATCCGCGTGGGTGATCAATGCCGTCGCCATGGACGCCCCTCCCTTGTGCTTTTTCTTGGTAAAAATATCCAAATTCCGACGCCGGGGCCAGAGGCCCACCAATCAGTCGGGCGCCAACATATATCCGGCCCCGCGCACCGTCTGCAGGTAGCGCGGCTGTTTCGGGTCGTTCTCCAGCTTGCGCCGCAACCTTGTGATCTGCACGTCCACCGCGCGTTCCTGCGCCTGCCCCTTGTCGCGGCCCAATTCCTCGACGAGGTTCGTGCGACTCAGCGCCTCGCCCGGGCGGGCCGAGAAGATGCGCATCAGCTGCGCCTCGGTGGCGGTCAGCCGCACGAGGTCCTCGCCGCGCCACATCTCGCCGCGCTCGATGTCATAGCGGATCTCGCCCAGTGTCAGCAGCTTGGGCGCGGATTCCTGCGAACCGACCTCGGGCATGCGCCGCAGGATCGCATTGATCCGCAGCAGCAACTCCTTGGGTTCAAAGGGTTTTGCCAGATAGTCGTCGGCCCCGGCCTCCAACCCCTTGATGCGGTCCTCGATCTCGGACCGGGCGGTCAGCAGCAGGATCGGCACGGTCGAAGTCTCGCGGATGCCAGCCGTCAGGCTGACGCCGTCCTCGCCCGGCATCATCACGTCACAGACGATCATGTCGAAATCCAGGCCCGACAGCAGTCGTCGCGCATGGGCCGCGTCGCGCGCGGCACTGACCAGGAATCCGTTCCGGATCAGGAACTTCTGCAACAGCCCGCGGATCCGCTCGTCATCGTCGACGATCAGCAGATGGGCGTCCGTCTCACTCATGTCTCACTCATCCACGGCCTTCCCTGAGCCTTTGATACTGAAGACGCTGCTCCGGGTCCATCATTGCTTCAAGCACACGACGAAAGCCCGCGACGGCCTCGGGTCCGGCATCGCGAAAGGCCGCGCGCATCCGCAGCCTCTGCGCGTCGGTCAACTCGCGCTCCAGCCGCTCGCCTTCTTCGGTTAGGTAAAGGTGACGCTCGCGCTTGTCGGTGCGCCCCACGCGGCTTTCGACCAGCCCGTCTTCGACCAGCGTACGCAACACCCGGTTGAGCGATTGTTTCGTGACACCGAGAATATTCAACAGGTTGTTCACCGTCGTCCCCGGCGCGCCGTGGATAAAGTGCAGCGCCCGGTGGTGCGCGCGCCCGTAGTGCAGCCCGGCCAGAATGCGGTCCGGGTCAGCGGTAAAGCCGCGATAGGCAAAGAACATGGCCTCCTGGCCCTGCCGCAACTGCTCATCGGTCAGGTACAGCAGGGTTTCGCCCTGCCCCGATCGTCCTTCGGACATTCTTGCCTCCGTCTTTGCAGGCATTTTAAGTCAGCCTTGTTGACATTCCAAGTCTGAATTGGTAGCCACGCGCGACTTTGACGCAACTTTATGTCCGCACCGGACGCGGTTTGCGCAACATTCACGAAAACGCCTGAGTGCAAACGAGGAGAGACGCGATGGCAGACGGAGCCTATGACGACCGCGACGGCAAGATCTGGCTGGACGGCAAACTGGTGGAGTGGCGCTCGGCGCAGGTCCACGTCCTGACGCACGGGCTGCACTATGCGTCGTCGGTTTTCGAAGGCGAGCGCGCCTACAACGGCAAGATCTTCCTCTCGCGCAAGCACTCGGAACGGCTGCATTTTTCCGCCTCCTGCCTCGATTTCGAAATCCCCTTCACGGTCGACCAGATCGAGGCCGCCAAGGAAGAAGTGCTGAAGGCCAACGGCTTCACCGACGCCTATGTGCGTGCGGTGGCGTGGCGTGGGGCGGGTCCGGACATGGGCGTTTCGTCGGCGCGTAACCCGGTGCGGCTGGCCATCGCGGCCTGGGCCTGGGGCAACTACTATGGCGACGCCAAGATGAAAGGCGCGAAGCTGGACATTTCCAAGTGGAAGCGCCCCTCGCCCGAGACCATTCCCGTGCATGCCAAGGCGGCCGGCCTGTACATGATCTGCACCACCTCCAAGCACGCGGCCGAGGCCAAAGGCTGCTCGGACGCGCTGTTCATGGATTATCGTGGCTACGTGGCCGAGGCGACCGGCGCGAACATCTTCTTCGTCAAGGACGGCGAGATCCACACGCCGCTGCCCGATTGCTTCCTGAACGGCCTGACCCGCCAGACCGTCATCGAAATGCTCAAGAAGAAGGGCCTGACCGTGCATGAACGCCACATCATGCCCGAGGAAATGGAAGGCTTCGAGCAGTGCTGGCTGACCGGCACCGCCGCCGAGGTCACGCCCGTGGGCCAGATCGGCGACTACACCTTCGAGGTGGGCGCAATCACCCGTGAGATCGCCGAGGACTACGAAAAGCTGGTCCGCGCCTGAGTATCGCAGAGACCCGGTAACGCGGGTCCCGTATTTCCAGAGCCCGGTCGCTTTGACCGGGCTTTTTACGTGGCGGGTCCGATGGGGTCACGATTCTTGAATTCAGGAAGAACTTTATACGATCACCCATGCCTCGCGTCGTCAGCAGATCCTTTTCTATCCAGACCCCGTCTTGGGCGAGGAACAGCCCGACCCTCGCGAACGCCGGGAAACACCTTGCTACAACAGACTACGCAGCATTGCCGTGTTCCCTTGAATGACAGAGTTCAATTCCACGACACGCGCCAACCGCGCCTCGATTTCGTCCTGGCACTCGTCCAGTTGTTCGACGATTCCGGCCAGCGCCGTCCCTGAGTTGTTCAATGTTGCGCTTTCGATCTTGCACATCATCCGGGTGCTGCTCAGTCCCGTCACATAGCGCTTCATGTCGAGGACACTGCGGGCAAAGCGCTTCGCCTCGGCCTCGACTGCGCCCAGCGAGTCCGCCGTTTCCTTCATGAAGTGCCCACGCATTTCCGTGCAGGCCAGGACCTCCTTGGACGGCTCGACTCCCTGCGGATAAGCGTCAGGGGTTGTCGTCATTTCCTGCTCGAAGATGTCGATCATCTCATCCTCGAACGCTGTCGCAAAACCCAGGAACTGGCCCTTGAGAATCGCGTCCCTGATCCGGGCAAAGACACAGGCTTCGCCGTCTACAAAGGTATCGACCCAGGTCGACATCTCTTCCAGCATCTGGCTGTAATTGACGGAGATCGCGCTTATCGGCCCACCCGCGCTCTCGAGCCTGGAGGCGATGATGCGCATGTTCATGGGAACCGTCCGGATGGCCTTGAATGCCTCTGTCATCTCGGTCGTCTCGGCGTGAACCTGTGCAATCGCGCGCGCCATGTCGTGGAAACGGCGTTGGAGCGGGTTGAGTTGGCGCCCCAATTGCTGCGCACGCGCTTCCGCCTCCGTCGCCAGTGCATGACTTTGAAACGCATCGTAGCTGTTGAACCCGGCGTCCTTCACTGCCTTCAGCAGTTCCTCCGCGCTGGCCGCTGGCTTCAGCCCATCTTCCTGCTCGCGTTTCAGGATGGCCTTGTAGATCTGCTCCACGCTGTCCTTGAGCGGAGACGCCGGCTTCAATCGAGTGGAGATAAAGCCCCCTTCTACAGGCGCAATCAGTGCGAAGACCCAGTAGTAGCGCCCATTCTTGCAGCGGTTCTTGACGTAGGCGCCCGTTGGCTTCCCGGCCTTGATCCGGTTCCAAACCAGTTCAAAGGCTGCTTTCGGCATGTCAGGGTGGCGAATGATCTTGTGCGGAGCGCCAAGCATTTCGTCCCATTCGTAGCCGGCTATACGCTGGAAAACGGTGTTTCCGGCCTTGATGATACCGCGTTCGTCGGTGCGGGAATAAAACAGCTCTGTCAGATGGAACTGCGCCTCAGACCCTGAATAGGTACTGTCGGCTGTGAAGCGCGAGGGCAGTTCAGACATTCGAAAAACCTCCGGAAGAACAGGTTCCTGCGCGCCACCTTTTTTCGACAGCGCATTTTCTGCGGTTCACGTCCATGCGCTCAGATGATCGAGCGCAGCATCGCGCTGTGCCCTTGGATGTTGGTGTTCAGTTCCACCACGCGCGCCAGACGTCGCTCGATCTCGTCCTGGCGCTCATCCAATTGCTCGACGATGCCGTTCAATGCGGTATCGGAATTGCCCAAAGACGCACTCTCGATCTTGCACATCATCCGGGTGCTGCTCAGTCCCGTCACATAGCGTTTCATGTCCAGAACGCTGCGGCTCAGTCGCCGGACCTCGGATTCGATCATTTTCAGGGAATCATGGGCCTCCTGGTCGAACTTTCTCGCCTCGCGCTCCAAGGTTTCCTTGTCTTCCATCAAGGCGGTCTTGTCCGTCGCACCGGCAATGTCTTTCGCGAACATCTTGGACATGTTGCTTTGCAGCGATGAGGCACAGACCAGGAACTGGCCTTCCAGAATGGCCGCCTTGATCCGCGCAAAGGTGCAATCCGGACCGTGTGCGAAGTCCTTGATCCAGGTCGACATCTCTTCGAGCATCTGGCTGTAGTTCACGGAAATCGCGCTGATCGGTCCGCCCACGTTTTCAAGCCGCGAGGCAAGGATGCGCATGTTCATCGGAACCGTCCGAATGGCGCGAATGACCTCCACCAGCCCCTCCACCTCTTCGCCCAGGTCACGAATGGTGTCGTACATCGCGAAAAATCGCTGCTGAGCGTTGGTCAAAGGCGTGTGCGACAGCTTTGCCGCCTGCTCCAACTCCTGACGCAAGGCGTGCCCCATGAAAGCATCGTAATCGCGAAAGCCCATGTCCTGCACGGCCTTCAACAAGCGCTCGCTGCTCTGGGCCGGTGTCAGACCGTCCTCCTGCTCTGCCTTCAGCAGCGTCTTGTAAAGCGCCTCGATCTGGTCACGCAGTTCGGACGTCGGTTTGACGCGGACCGACAGATACCCTTCGGGGATTGGCCAACTGAGCGCGATCACCCAGTAATACCGACCGTCCTTCGCCTTGTTCTTGACGTAGGCCACGATCTTTTCGCCACGCTGGATACGCTCCCACATCAGGTAGAACACACCCTTTGGCATATCCGGATGCCGGACCAGTTTGTGCGGCGCGCCCTTCAGTTCTGACCAGCCATACCCGGATATTCGCCGGAAAACGCTGTTCCCCTCGATGATGACCCCGCGCTTGTCCGTACGGGAGTAAAAGATTTCACCGGGTTCGAAAGGCACCTCGCCGCCAAGACTTGTGCGCGTTTGGGTGTTCAGTGACGTGTCATGCAGGCTCATGCCGGAATCCTCGGACGGTTTGCGCCAGCATCCGTCGCAATCCTTTGCGGAGTATGAAAAAGGGCGGGACCATCGCGGCCCCGCCCATCTTTCTCTGCATAAAATTGCCGAGTTAATCGCCTGTTAGGCAATCACCTCCATCACGTCGGGCTCATGCCCCGCAACCGCTCGGAGCGGCGACGCAGCATCTCGACGGCCGCCAGAAGGCAGATCGAAATCGCCACGAGGATCGTCGCCACGGCGAGAATGACGGGGCTGATCTGCTCGCGCAGGCCGGTAAACATCTGCCATGGCAGGGTTTGTTGTTGCGCCGACCCGACGAACAGGACCACCACCACTTCGTCGAACGACGTGATGAAGGCGAACAGCCCGCCCGACACCACCCCCGGCAGGATCAGCGGCATCTGCACGCGGAAGAAGGTCGTCACCGGGTTCGCGCCCATGTTCGCCGCCGCCCGCGTCAAAGAGCGGTCAAAGCCCACCAGCGTCGCCGTCACGGTGATGATGACAAAGGGAATCCCCAGAGCCGCATGCGCCAGCACCACCCCCGCCAGTGTCCCCTGCAGACCGATCCGCGAGTAGAAGAAGTACATGCCCGCCGCCGAGATGATCAGCGGCACGATCATCGGCGAAATCAGGATCGCCATGATCGCCCGACGGAACGGCACATGCTCAGACGAAAGCCCGATTGCGGCCAGTGTCCCGAAACTCACCGACAACAGCGTCGCCAGCGGTGCGATGATGAGCGAATTCCTGACCGCAGCCTGCCAATCCGACGAGTTGAAGAACTCGCGGTAGTGCTTCAGCGAATAGCCCGCCGGGTCAAAGTGCAGCATCTCCGGCGTGAAGGTAAAGAAGTTCTCGGCGTTGAAGGACAGCGGCATCACGACAAGGATCGGCGTGATGAGGAAGATGAAGATCGCCCCGCAGATCGTCCGGAAGCTGTAGTGCCACAGCACCTGCCCGGACGTCAGATAGGGCGGCAGCGGCACGCGGTAGCGCCCCATGCCGACCCAGTAGATCAGCACGCCGAAGATGTAGCCAAAGATGGCACCCATCACGGCTCCTGGCACTTCGCTCAGCACCCAGCCCAGCACGGCAAAACCGACCACGATGGCCCATTTCACAGCCGTTTCGAGCTTTGCATCGACCGACATCGCCCCAGCGGCCAGGACCGCGAGCAGGATGAAGCCCACGACGATCCCGGTCAGCACCGAGCCATGGGCAGCCCCGACGAACACCCCGGCCAGCGCGCCGAAGCCTCCCATGACGGCGGCGGTGAAGCCCAGCGGTTTCTTGATGGCTTGTGATTCAACAGCCATGGATCAGCCCCCCAGCTTCACGTTGTCGATGCCGACGATCTTGTCGTAGGCCCAGTAGAGGATGAGCACGACCGCCAGCAGGATCGTCCCCAGCGCGGCCGCGAGGCCCCAGTTCAGCGAAGACGAGATGTGGTAGGCGATACGGTTCGAGATGAACGTGCCGGTGGTGCCGCCGACAATCTCCGGCGTGATGTAATAGCCGATGGCGAGGATGAACACGAGGATCGACCCCGCCCCGATGCCCGGAACCGACTGCGGGAAGTAGACCCGCCAGAAGGACGTCCAGTTCGTCGCACCCAGCGATTTCGCCGCGCGGACGTAATAGGGCGGGATGGTCGACATCACCGAATACATCGGCAGGATCATGAAGGGCAGCAGGATGTGCGTCATGGCGATGATCGTGCCCAGCTGGTTGTTGATCATCACAAGCCGGTTGGCATCGTCCACCAGCCCGATCCAGACCAGCACGTCGTTGATGACGCCCTGCTGTTGCAGCATGACCTTCCAGGCCGAGGTCCGCACCAGCAGCGAGGTCCAGAACGGCAGCAGCACGAGGATCATCAGCAGATTCGCCGTGCGCGCAGGCAGGTTCGACAGCAGGAAGGCCACCGGGTAGGCCAGCGCGATGCAGCTGAAGGTGATGACCAGCGACATGAACATGGTGCGCTTGAACAGCAGGCCGTAGATCTGCTCGCTTTCGGGGCGCATCACCGGACCCTCGGGCGACTTCTGCATATCAATGGCATTCAGGAAGTAGCCGTCGGTGTAATTCGGCGAGTAGGTCTTGATCGTCTGCCAGACCTCGACATCCAGCCAGTCCTTGTCGATGTCCTGGAACGCCGCCTTGAAATCCACGGTCGGGAAATCGGGCGTGTCGACCAGTGCATCGGCGGCCTTCAGCATCTCGGCGCGCGGGCCGGTGTAGCCGGACATGTCGCCTGCCTTCAGGTCCTCGTAGAGCATGGTGTGCACCAGCGTCCAAGGCTCTTCCTTCAGCAGGCTCTTTTCCTCTTCGACCCGCTGGAAGCGTGCGAAGTCCTGATAAGCCTCGGAGGTCAGCGGCAGCAGGTCTGCCATCCCCTCGCGCAGTTCGAAACGGGGCAGAGCATCGCCCTTCTTCCAGGCGCGCGCCTTTTCAAGGAATGCGTCCGATCCCATCAACTCGACCCAGGGCTCGCCCTTGTCCCAATCCTTGTCGAGACCCTTGAATTCGTCCTGATAGACCTCGCCGATGTCATCCAGTCCCCTGCCCGACTTGCGGAACAGCGACGAGACGCCGGTCAATTCGTAGTTCAGGCGGGTGCCCAGACGGGTGTGCAGCTTTTTTTCTGCTGCGATGAAAATGTCCTCATAGGCGGCAAAGAACACGTCGTCACCGGGCAATTCGCCCGATGTGCCGTCCCAGTCCTCCAGTGCCACGACGGTGCGCGGCAGGGTCTCGGACACGATCTGGTTCTCGACCGAGCGGAACAGCATGTCCACGATCGGCGCGATGAAGGTGAGCAGCACAAAGATCAGCAGCGGTGCGATCAGCGCCAGCGCGCGCAGCTTCTGCGCCCGCAGCGCGCGGGCCAGCGACCGCTTCAGCGGCGTGCCATCGGCCGCCAGCATCGGGCCCTTCTTTTCTACGGATGTATCGGTCATTCTGCCCCCTCGACCACGAGGATCACGCTGTCCGCCGTGTTGTGGCGGATCTGGGCGACCTCCTGGTACTCCGGATCGTTGTAAGCGGCCAGAGCGGCCTCGTAGCTTGGAAATTCGATGACCACGTGACGGTCATGGGTGGTGCCCTCGACGACCTGCGACTGCCCGCCACGCACGATGAAGCGCCCGCCCAGCCGATGCAGGATCGGCGTGTCGCGTTCGACATATTCCCGGTACGCGTCCGGGTCCTTCACTGTGATATGGCCGATGATATAGCCCTTGGGCATGTGTCCCACCCTGTTTTGGGGTTCTTGTTGACCCGTGGCACCGCTGTCGTGCGCCACGGGCATGTTCATGCGCAGGTCGGGGTCAACCCCGACCCACCCGGCTTATTGCGCCAGCCAGGCCTGGAACTTCGCGTCGATGTCGTCGCGGTAGTCGGCCCAGAACTCGTAGTTGTAGAGGAACGTGTTCTGCGCGTTGGCCGGATCGGTCGGCATGTGCGGACCCATGTCGATGCCCAGATCGGCGTGCTGGCCAACCATCGGCGCCGAGGACTGGCGTGCCGGACCGTAGGAGATGTACTTGGCCTGATCGGCCAGACGCTGGGTGTCGGTGGCGAACTTGACGAAGTCCATCACGCGCGCCAGGCGATCCTCGGGCAGACCCGCCGGGATGATCCAGCCGTCAAGGTCAAAGACCTGCGCGTCCCACATCATCGCCACCGGCTGCTTCTGCTCTTCGATGACCGAGAACAGGCGACCGTTGTAGGTCGAGCCCATGAATACCTCGCCGTCGGCCAGCAGCTGCGGCGTGTCGGCACCCGCCGACCACCAGACCACCTGGTCCTTGATGGTGTCGAGCTTTGCCAGCGCCTGGTTCTGGCCGTCTTCGGTCTCCAGCACGTCGTAGACGTCGGCCTTGGCCACGCCGTCACAGAGCAGCGCCCATTCCATGTTGTTGATTGGGCGCTTTTCCAGCGCGCGCTTGCCCGGGTATTTCTCCAGGTCGAAGACGTCGCAGATCTGGCTCGGCGGCTCGGTGCCCTCGGGCACGAGGTCGGTGCGATAGCCGAAGGTCGTCGAATAGACGATCTGCGGGATGTAGCAGTCGGACACGATCAGGTCGCCGAAATCATCCGAGGCCGACGTGCCATCCGGCGCGGCGGCCAGCATCGCGTCGTGGTCGATTTCCATCGCCAGACCTTCGTCGCACAGGCGGATGGCGTCCGAGGCCACCACGTCGACCAGATCCCAGGTCACGTTGCCGGCTTCGTTCATCGCGCGCAGCTTGGCCACGGCCTCGTTCGAGGATTCGTCCCAGGTCGCGGTCACGCCGGGGTTCGCCTCGAGATAGGGCTCGACATAGGCCTTCTGCTGCGACGCCTGATAGGCACCGCCCCAGCTGACGAGGGTCATGTCATTGTTCATGTTGCCGTGGCTCTCGGCAAAGGCACCGGCTGCGGCGACAGTCAGTGCGGTCGAGGCCAGCAGTGTCTTGGTCAGTTTCATCGTCTTCTCCCTTTGCGCGGGGCGGGTTGGTCACCCCCCTCGCTGTTCACGGCGGCCCGGTTGGCTCCGGCACCCCCCTGTCGGATACACGGCCTCATGCCGCGATCCGGGACGTGTCGCGGGGCAGTCGAAACCGCCCCGCGATGTCACATCACTTCACCAGCCAGGACTGGAACTTGGCTTCCACGTCGTCCTGGTTGTCCGACCACCACTCGATGTTGTTGACCAAGAAGTTCTTCTGGTTCTCGGGGTTGGTCGGCATGTGCGGTGCCATGTCGATGCCCAGCTCGGCATGCTGACCCACCAGCGGCTGCGAGGAGGCGCGGGCCGGGCCGTAAGAGATGTACTTGGCCTGATCGGCCAGGCGCTGGGTGTCGGTGGCGAACTTGACGAAGTCCAGCACGCGGTTCAGGCGATCCTCGGGCAGGTCGGCGGGGATGATCCAGCCGTCAAAGTCGAACACTTCGTAATCCCACAGCATCGACACCGGCTGCTTCTGCTCTTCGATGACCGAGAACAGGCGGCCGTTGTAGGTCGAGCCCATCACGACTTCGCCGTCGGCCAGCAGCTGCGGCGTGTCGGCACCAGCCGACCACCAGACCACCTGGTCCTTGATGGTGTCGAGCTTGGCCAGCGCGCGGTCCACGCCGCCTTCGCCGTCGAGCACTTCATAGAGGTCTTCCTTGGCAACGCCGTCACACAGCAGCGCCCACTCGAGGTTCTTCTTGGGGCGCTTTTCCAGCGAACGCTTGCCCGGGAAGGTCTCGGTGTCGAAGATCGCGCAGACGGAGTCCGGCGTCGCGCCGTTCCACTCTGCCACGTCGTTGCGGTAACCAAAGGTGGTCGAGAACACGATCTGCGGGATGAAGCAGTCGTTGATCATCGACGGGCCAAAGTCGTCGGTCGCGGTCGAGCCGTCGTTACCTGCCGCCAGCTGCTCGTCGAAGTCGATTTCCATCGCCAGGCCTTCGTCGCACAGACGCTGGCTGTCGGGGCCTTCCACGTCGACGAGGTCCCAGGTCACGTTGCCGGCCTCGGCCTGCGCGCGCAGCTTGGCCACCGCTTCGTTGGACGATTCGTCCCACGTGATGGTCACACCCGGGTTCGCCGCCATGTAAGGCTCGGCATAGGCCTTGATCTGGCTGTTCTGGTAGGCACCGCCCCAGCTGACGATGGTCAGGCTGTCGGCCATCGGGCCGTGGGATTCCGCCACAGCCACACCTGCCGCGAGGGTCAGGCAGGTCGTCGCCAGAAGGGTTTTCGTGAGTGTCATTCGTATCTCCCTGATAACACCCGTTACACAAAGGACCGGCGTCCGGGTTGCACTCCCGGTCCCGTTGGTGTCCTCGCGGGTGCGCCTCTGCGGCGCACGCGGAGGCATTTGAAAGGTCAGGTCGCGTCCAGCGCGCGGCAGTCGCGCGGCAGCCAGCCGATGTCGATCATCGTGCCCGGTTGCAGCTTGACCTGATCCGGCGCGTTGCGCGTCTTGATGACGAAATCGTCGTTGCCCGCCACCCGCAGGCGCGTGCGGAAGATGTCACCCATGTAGACGAATTCCAGCACCTCGGCCTTAAGCGTATGCGCGCCCGGTTGCAGGCGGCCCTTGTCGATCTCGACACGCTCGGGGCGAATGGACACCTTGGTGCGTTCACCGACCTTGGACACGTTCACAGGGGTCGCGTCGATCACCTCGCCGCCGTCCAGCTTGACGACGCATTTGTCGCCCTGGATCTCCTGCACCACACCTTCCAGCGTGTTGTTCTCGCCGATAAACTGCGCAACGAAGGAGTTCTGCGGTTCTTCGTACAGCTCGTCCGGCGGAGCCAGCTGCTGGATGCGGCCATCGTTGAACACCGCGACGCGGTCCGACATGGTCAGCGCCTCGGTCTGGTCGTGGGTCACGTAGACCGTGGTGATGCCCAGCTCATGTGCCAGACGCGTGATCTCGAACTGCATGTGCTCGCGCAGCTGCTTGTCCAGCGCGCCGAGCGGTTCGTCCATCAGCACCAGCTCCGGTTCGAACACCAGCGCACGCGCCAGCGCAATCCGCTGCTGCTGACCACCCGAGAGCTGCGCCGGACGACGCCCACCAAAGGCCCCCATCTGCACCATGTCCAGCGCGCGCTTGACCTTGGCCTCGCGGTCGGACTTGCCCATCTTGCGCACTTCCAGCGGGAAGGACAGGTTCTCGGCGACGGTCATATGCGGGAACAGCGCGTAGTTCTGGAACACCATGCCGATGCCGCGCTTGTGCGGGGGGATGTTGTTGATCGACACGCCGTCCAGCTTGATCTCGCCGTAAGTGGCTGTCTCGAAGCCCGCCAGCATCATCAGGCAGGTCGTCTTGCCAGACCCGGACGGTCCGAGCATCGTCAGAAACTCGCCCTTCGGCATGGAGAGGTTGAGGTCTTTTACGACCAGCGTCTCGCCGTCGTAACTCTTTTGAACGCGCTCAAAGGCGACGAACGCATCGCCGTTCGATCCATCAGCCAAAGGTTGGCTCCCCGTGTTGTTATCCCGCGGCTTTTGCCGCTGTACTTGGCCTCAGACTAAACCGCACCGGGGCCGCGACTGCAAGCATCTCCCCGGAAGCTGCTCAAACGCTGCGCAAATCCGGCACTTTCGATCAGGAAAACGGCATTCATCGCGGCATTCGGCGCGCGAAATCCGACGCGGCAGGCGAATTGCCTGCGGACATTTCGCGTCAATCGCAGGCGTTCCGTTGACCGGTCGCTCAAAAGCCGCCGCAAAGGTTGCACCTTCGGTGCAGCCAGTGCCTTGAAATCACGCAAAACCCTCGCCTCGGCGATCAGATTTCGCCCGTTCAGAATAAAGCCGCGGGTCAACACGCCACTTTTGGGCGCAGACCTCTGCGGTAGCGTTACCAGCCCTCGTCAGCGACTCACCGGGTAACATCCGGCAACACCGATTCGCCGCGAGACCAGCCTGATCCGGCGTCGGATCCGGTCGATCTGACGCGCGTCACGCCCCCTCAGCCCCTCCAAACCACGCCGCTTTGCCTGTCGCTGGCCCCTCGGTCGCGCGCCCTGCGGCGACCTCGGAGCTCCTTGGACCGGATGCCGCGCCACGCTTGCCCCCCGCCCTTGCGCACATGGCCCTGGCGAAAAAAGCGGCAGGGCTGGCGACGAACGTCATCCCATGTCGCTTTCGGACAGCCCCGGCGCGCTGAAAACGCTTTGCTGGGGGTCTACCGCCAAAGGAGACCTCCATGCCCAAGGCCCTGCCCTTCAGCCGCGCCGAATACAGCCGTCGTTTGACCAAGGTCCGCGCCGCCATGTCCGCACGCGACCTCGACGTTCTGCTGGTCACTGACCCATCGAACATGGCCTGGCTGACCGGCTACGACGGCTGGTCCTTCTACGTCCATCAGGGCGTGCTGGTCTTCCCGGATGCCGATCCGATCTGGTGGGGCCGCCACATGGACGGCGCGGGCGCGCTGCGCACCGTCTGGATGGACGATGACCGCATCGCCCGCTACGACGACAGTTACATCCAGTCGACCGAACGCCATCCCATGCAGGACCTCGCCGCACGCCTGTCCGACCTCGGGCTCGATCACGCGCACATCGGCGTCGAACTTGAAAACTACTACTTCTCCGCCAAGGCCTGGCTGACCCTGCGCAACGCCCTGCCCGCCGCGCATTTCGAAGACGCCACCGCATTGGTGAACTGGCAGCGCACGGTGAAAAGCGACGAGGAACTGGCCTACATCCGCGCCGCCGCCCGCATCTCCGAGAAGATCATCGACGGCCTTCTGGAGCGCGTCGAACCGGGCATCCCCAAAAACGAAGTGGTGGCCGAGGCCTATCGCGACGCCATCCGCGGCACCGAAGGCCAATGGGGCGACTACCCCGCCATCGTGCCGCTTCTGCCCTCAGGCGCGGATGCCTCCGCCTCGCACCTGACCTGGGACGGGCGGCCCTTCGTGTCCGGCGAGGCAACGTTCTTCGAGATCTCCGGCTGCGTGCGTCGCTACCATGCGCCCTTCTGCCGGACGATCTACCTCGGCACGCCGCCCGACGACATCCTGCGCGCGGAAACCGCGGTGGCCGAAGGTATCGAGGCCGGCCTGCAGGCGGCCCGCGCCGGGAACCGTGCCTGCGACATCGCCAATGCGCTGGGAGAGACGCTGAAGAAGCACGGCATCGACCGGACGGGACGCTGCGGCTACCCCATCGGCCTCAGCTATCCCCCGGATTGGGGCGAGCGCACCATATCGATTCGCCCCGAGGACGAAAGCGTCCTCGAACCCGGCATGACCTTCCACTTCATGCCCGGCCTGTGGATGGACGACTGGGGGCTGGAGATCACCGAAACCATCCTGATCCGCGAAGACGGCGCGGCGGAATGCCTGTGTGACCGGCCCCGCAAGCTGTTCGTGAAATAGTTTCGCCGCGCTGCGCGCGTCGATCCACGCGCGCGCCTTCGGCGCGCGCCGGGGGGGGGGGGGGGGGGGGGGGGGGCGCGCCGCGCGCCCGGCGCCAGCGGAAAAGAAACAGCACACGGACGG
>NZ_JBNAGB010000005.1:141045-145670 GCF_049800975.1 Sagittula sp. S175 | reverse complement strand
CGCGGTGCGCGCGTCGATCCACGGGCGCGCCTTGGGCGCGCGCCCGGGGAGGCTCTGCCTCCCCGGACCCCTCCGAGGTATTTGTGAAACCAAAGAAGCAGGAGCGCGCGCTCTTGTGCTTCTTCTTGGTCAAAATACCTCCGGGGGGAGTCCGCAGGACGGGGGGCAGCGCCCCCCCCTTTTGCCCTATCCGGCCAGGGCCTCCGGTACGATGAGGCGCGTTTGCGGCGTAAGAGCGCGGGCGATCCGCAGCAGGTGGTCGGGACGGAAAGCGACGCAGCCTTCGGTCGGGAAGCCGGGGCGGCGCCAGCGGTGCAGGAAGATGGCCGAGCCATGGCCGCGCGTGACTTGCGGCCAGTTCCAGTCGGTCAAAAGCACCAGATCATACAGCCGGTCGGCGCGGCGCAGCTTTTCGTGGCTGTGGGGATAGGGCGCGCGGACCATGAGGTTGTAATCCTCATGGTTCGCATCGTCGGACCACAGGTCGCCCGGACGGATCGGCACGGCCCAGGGCACGGGGCGCGCGACACGGTCGGGGCGGTAGAGCATTCCCGTGATGGCATGGACCCCGGCAGGCGTGGCACCATCGCCCTCGCGCTTGCGGCCCGAGACGCCGCCCCGCCCGATCGTGCAGGGCCACATCCGGCCACGGAACCGCAGGCCCGTAGGCGTCAGCACCATGTCGTCCGGGGACATCATGCAGCCTTTGCGCGGGTGATCCGCTGCATGGCCTGTGCCGCGATTTCGAAGGAGCGCAGCCGCGCGGCGTGATCGTGGATGTTGCCGGTGAGGATGACCTCGTCGGGGCGATGCGCCTCGATCAGCGCGCACAGCTGTGTTTCCACCTGCCCCGGATCGCCGACCGCCGTCACCCGCAGCGCTTCATTCAGGGCCGGCATCGCGCCCGCCGGGACCACCGACGACAGGTCATCCACCGGCGCGGGCAGCTTGCCCGGCGTGCCCGTCCGCAGCCTGTAGAACGCCTGCTGCATGGAGGTGCGCAGGCGGCGCGCTCCAGCTTCGGTCTCGGCAGCGAAGACGTTGATCGCCAGCATGGCATAGGGTTTCGCCATCCTGTCGGAGGGCTGGAAGTAGCGCCGATAGACCTCGAAGGCCTGCTCCAGCGCCGCCGGCGCGAAATGCGAGGCAAAGGCATAGGGCAACCCCAGAGCCGCCGCCACCTGTGCGCCGTACAGCGACGACCCAAGGATCCACAAAGGCACCTCTGTTGCCTCTCCCGGATGGGCACGCACGGATCGGCCCTCGATGCGCGGACCGAACAGCGCCTGCAGTTCCTGTACCTCCTGCGGGAAATTCTCGGACCGCTCCGGATGCACGCCAAGCGCCCGCATCACCGCATGATCGCCGCCCGGCGCGCGTCCGAGGCCAAGGTCGATCCGACCGGGATACAGCGTCGCCAAAGTGCCGAAGGCCTCTGCCACCGCCAGCGGCGCATGGTTCGGCAACATGATCCCCCCCGCGCCCACGCGCATGGTCTTTGTCAGCCCGGCCACGTGACCGATCAGGACGGCGGTCGCCGCCGAGGCGATGCCGGGCATGTTGTGATGTTCCGCAAGCCAGTAACGGTGGTAGCCCCAGCGCTCGGCATGTTGCGCCAGATCGCCACTGTTGCGCAGCGCGTCAGCGGTGGAAGACCCCTCCGGCACGGGGGCGAGGTCGAGCAGGGAATAGTGCATCGGTGCGACTCCTTTGCACCGAGGATGGGCATCCGAACCGGTCAGTTCAAGTCGGAATGCATGTCTGCGGCACGTATCCCGCGCGCAGGACCGCAACAATAGGTTCGGGCGTCAACACCGCCACGCGGCCGGTTGGCGGCCGCGTTTCGGAATAGCCCTCGAAGGACCAGCACCACGCGCGGCCCCGCCACAGCGCCACCGCATCCCGACCGATCTGCACCATGGTCCCCTCCGGCAGGGTCCCGGCCTCAGCCTCAAAGATGATCTTGCCCTGCCGGTTCACCCGTGACCGATGCAGCGCGCGGTCCATGGTTTTGGACATGGTGCGCCCATCCCGCGGGCCGCCAAGCGCCGCCGTCCAGGCCGCGACAAAGTCGCCATACCGCGCTCTCTGGCATTCCCCGCAGGGCCGATGCCCGGCGGACAGGGCCGTCACTTCGTCGAGAAAGAACAGCTCCGTGTAGGTCCCCGGCGACATCGGCACACGGCGGCGCCCCTTGAAGGACAACACGCAGTGGATCCAGAGATCGCCCGCATGGCTGCGCACCACCTGCCGGGAGGCATCATGCAGGATGCCGCGATTGCCCATCAGGCCGCCACGGGCGGGAACGGCATGAAAGCGGCCCCAGGGATCACATCGGTTCTGCAAGGTCATGGCGCAGCCTGCCGCGCCGCGCGCCTCAGAACAAGTGGCCGGATTTCTCGGCCTTCACCGCCAGGTAGCGCGCGTTGTGTTCCGACAGGCCGACCTTCAGCGGCACCCGCTCCGTCACCTGCACGCCGCAGGCTCCCATCATGGCGATTTTGGCCGGGTTGTTGGTCATAAGGCGCACGCTGGAAAATCCCAGCTTTCCAAGGATCTGCGCGCCAAGCCGAAAATCGCGTTCGTCATCCTCGAAGCCCAGGCGGTGGTTGGCCTCGACGGTATCGAACCCCTGATCCTGAAGCGCGTAGGCCCGCATCTTGTTGGCCAGACCGATGCCGCGCCCCTCCTGCTGGAGGTAGAGCAGCACACCCTCGCCCTCCTGCCCCATCTGCCCCAGCGCCGCGTTCAGCTGTGGCCCGCAGTCGCATTTCAACGAGCCCAGCAGGTCGCCGGTGAAACAGGCCGAGTGCAGCCGTGCCAGCACCGGCCTGGCACGATCCGGGCGGCCGACCTCGATGGCGTAATGCTCGTCCGATCCGTCGGCGGGGCGAAAGATGTGCAGGCGCGCATTTTCAGCGGCGCGCAACGGGACACGCGCCGAAACCACATGCTCCAGCGCCGGCAATTCGGCCATCAACGGGGCAGCGCTGCCCGCATCCACCACCACCAGCCCGTTCTGCGCGGCAAACGTCATGCCCACGGGCGCCACCAGCGCGGCAGGCAGCAGGCGCGCGGCCTTGCACAGGGCGATGCCCAGACGGTGCAGGGCCGCATCGCCGCCACGCCGGGTCTGCAAGGGGCCTTTCATTGGATTCGACAGGTCTTCGGACGGGTCCGCCAGACCATGCACCCAGTCGAGCCGCGCGTCCTCGGGCACCACCACCCGGGCCACATCGCCGTCATAGGCGCGCGCCTTCAGCGTCTCGGCCCGCCGATCCGTCAGCGCCAGATCGACCGGCCCCAGCGTCAGGATCTCGGCCAGCCGCGCCCGCGACAGGGTCTCGGCCGAGGCCACGAGCACGGCGCCCGCCGCCCCCGTCAGCACCACCGGCACGCCCATCCTCAGATCGCCGCGTGCGCGTGCCAAAGTCTCGTTCAGATCCGGTTTCATGCCGCCGTCCCCGCGCCGCCCCGTTACAAATTCCTGCAATTTCTGTAACAAAAGCCCCCGCAGGACACGAGACCGTGAAAGCTCTGCCACATTCCTTGTCAGCGCCCCTGCTTGCCGCCATCTGCCCGGAAAGGCAACCATACTTCACGGGAGCATCACGATGGCGCAACTGCGGAACATCCTGCTGGTGGACGACGACGAGGACCTGCGCGAGGCGCTGGCCGAACAACTGGTGATGACCGAGGACTTCGAGGTTTTCGAAGCCGACAGCGCCGCCACCGCCATGGTGCGGGCCAAGGAGCAGATCTACGATCTTATCATCCTCGACGTCGGACTGCCCGACACGGACGGGCGCGAGCTGTGCCGCCTGATGCGCAAGCAGGGGATCAAGTCGCCGATCATCATGCTGACCGGGCACGATTCCGATGCCGACACGATCCTTGGCCTCGATGCCGGGGCGAACGACTACGTGACGAAACCGTTCAAGTTTCCCGTCCTGCTGGCCCGTATCCGCGCCCAGCTGCGCCAGCATGAACAGTCCGAGGACGCGGTCTTCAACGTTGGCCCCTACACCTTCA
This sequence comes from Sagittula sp. S175, assembly GCF_049800975.1. Lineage (NCBI taxonomy): Bacteria > Pseudomonadati > Pseudomonadota > Alphaproteobacteria > Rhodobacterales > Roseobacteraceae > Sagittula > Sagittula sp. S175. The sequence goes on along the minus strand of NZ_JBNAGB010000005.1, from coordinate 141,638 downwards.
AACCGGCGATGAAGATGCTGGAAACAGAGGACAACAAGAAGATCCGCCTGACCGAGAAGGAGACGAACATCCTCAAGTTCCTCTACCGCTCGACCGACGGCGTGGTGCCGCGCGACACGCTGCTGCACGAGGTCTGGGGCTACAACGCGGGTGTGACGACCCATACGCTCGAGACGCACATCTACCGCCTGCGCCAAAAGATCGAACCCGATCCCTCGAACGCGCGTTTGCTGGTGACGGAGTCGGGTGGCTACCGCCTGGTGTCGTAACGTCACGATACCTAGGTCGGTCTTCCCGGATAGGTGCCGGGAACATATATCGAAGTTTAGGGATTGATGGATAAGCCTTGACGCAGATCAAAGCGGCATCGGGCGCATATCTTCAGACTGATCCCAAGGGTTCCCGTCGCATATGCGGGTCATCATATGCACCTCCCTGTTGGACTTGGCCCGGGCTTTTGCCCGGGCTTTTTTCTTTTCCGGATCTGGTCGAGGTATTTCGCCTTCGCTTCGCTCAGGCGACCGGCGGCGGGCCCGCGGACCCGCCCCCCCCGGGGGGGGGGGGGCGCCCCCCGCCCCCCCGCCCCCCCGCCG
>NZ_JBNAGB010000005.1:0-141035 GCF_049800975.1 Sagittula sp. S175 | reverse complement strand
TGTTGCGCGCGTGCGGCGCCGCGGGCCCCCGGGCGGGCCCCGGCCGCCCCCCCCCCGACGGGGGCTCTGCCCCCGCACCCCCGCGGTATTTTCATCAAGATGAAGACAAGCCCGCGTTCAGTGACCACGCGCCTCGATGTACTGGCGCACAGCGTCCTGCACGTGGCGGAAACGATCTCCGCCAAGGTGCTTGCCGCCGTACCAGCGGGTGACCACGACGATCTCGTTGCGGAGGTCCTCACGCTCCAGCATGCGCAGGATCACCATGCCCGCGCCGCTTTCGCCATCATCGTTCTTCAGTGGCGCGGACTCCGTGAGGCAGGCCCATGTGTTGTGCGTGGCCTTGGCGAATTTCTTGCGGCGCTTCAGTTCCTTGAGGAAAGCCTGCGCCTCGGCGTCGGAGGCGCAGGGGCCACCGGACACCGCGTAGCGCGATCCGCGATCGGAGATGATGTTTTCCAGCACGAGCATGCCGTCCGCCTAGCGCAGCATTGCCGTGGTTGCAAATGCGGGACGTTGAAACCGGGCCCCGGCAATTACGCCGAGGCCCGCGCAGCGTTCCGTGAGTGTCAACAAGGGGCTGCACCCATGCGCGGTATTTGACAGGTCCACTGTCACGGATAACGGGTAAACACCAGGTTAACTTCCCCGCGTGGCGTGGCGACACAGCCAGACATACGTGCATATCAACATAAGTTGACCGAGACAGGCAGATGCGTCAGGATCGCGCTATCGTGGTTGACGGGGAACCTCATGACACCCAAAAATACCGTCTGCCTGTGGTATGACTCTCAGGCGCTGGAGGCCGCGCGGTTCTATGCCGGGCTTTTTCCCGACAGTTCGGTGGGCGAAGTCTCTTACGCTCCGGGCGATTTCCCAGGCGGAACGGCGGGACAGGAACTGGTGGTCGGGTTTACCGTCATGGGCATCCCCTGCATCGGGCTGAACGGCGGCAAGGTGCCGTTTTCGCACAATGAATCCTTTTCCTTCCAGGTGGCCACGGACACCCAGGAGGAGACGGACCGCTACTGGGACGGGATCGTCGGCCATGGCGGGCAGGAGAGCGCCTGTGGCTGGTGCAAGGACCGCTGGGGGATCAACTGGCAGATCACACCGCGCGTTCTGACCGACGCGCTGGCGGCGGGGGGCGACGTGGCCGCCCGTGCCTTTGCCGCCGTGATGGAGATGCGCAAGATCGACCACGCCACCATCGAGGCCGCCATCCGGGGCTGAAACGCGAAACGGGCGAGCCCTGCGGCCCGCCCGTTCGTTACATTTTGAGGGAGGATTATTCCTCTGCCTCGGCCTCTTCCTTGGCCAGCTCTTCGCCGGTGGACTGATCGACCATCTTCATCGCCAGGCGCACCTTGCCGCGGTCGTCGAAGCCCAGAAGCTTCACGTAGACTTCCTGGCCTTCTTTCAGCACATCCGACGGATGGTTCAGGCGGCGGTTCTCGATCTGGGACACGTGCACCAGGCCGTCGCGCTTGCCGAAGAAGTTCACGAAGGCGCCGAAATCGACGATCTTCACGACCTTGCCCTTGTAGATGTGGCCCTCTTCCGGCTCTGCCACGATCGAGTAGATCATGTCATACGCCTTCTGGATGGCTTCACCGTTCGGCGAGGCGATCTTGATGATGCCGTCGTCGTTGATGTCGACCTTGGCACCGGAGACCTCGACGATCTCGCGGATGACCTTGCCGCCGGACCCGATGACTTCACGGATCTTGTCGGTCGGGATCTGCATGGTCTCGATGCGCGGTGCATGTTCAGAGAACGCGCCCGCCTCGGAGATGGCTTTCGACATCTCGCCGAGGATGTGCAGACGGCCTTCCTTGGCCTGCGCCAGCGCGGTCTTCATGATCTCGGGGGTGATGCCCGCGACCTTGATGTCCATCTGCAGCGAGGTGATGCCGTTCTCGGTGCCTGCGACCTTGAAGTCCATGTCGCCGAGGTGATCCTCGTCGCCGAGGATGTCGGTCAGGATGCCGTAGGAGCCGTCATCTTCCAGCACGAGACCCATGGCCACGCCTGCCACCGGTGCCTTCAGCGGAACGCCCGCGTCCATCATGGACAGGGAGCCGCCGCAGACCGACGCCATCGAGGACGAGCCGTTGGATTCCGTGATCTCCGACACCACGCGGATGGTGTACGGGAAATCCGTCGCCGCCGGCAGAACCGCCTGAAGCGCGCGCCATGCCAGCTTGCCATGGCCGATTTCACGGCGACCCGGCGAACCCACGCGGCCAACCTCGCCAACCGAGTACGGCGGGAAGTTGTAGTGCAGCAGGAAGTTGGACTTGAAGTTGCCGTGCAGCGCGTCGATGAACTGCTCGTCATCGCCGGTGCCCAGCGTGGTCACGACCAGCGCCTGCGTCTCGCCACGAGTGAACAGGGCCGAGCCATGGGTGCGCGGCAGGACGCCGGTTTCCGACACGATGGCGCGGACCTGGTCCAGCGCACGGCCGTCGATGCGGCGCGAGTTCTTGACCACGTCGGACCGCATCACGTTCGATTCCAGCTTCTTCAGCGCCGAACCAAGGTTCGAATCTGCCAGCTGCTCCTCGGTCAGGGATGCCTTGATCTCTTCCTTGGCGGCAGCGACGGCAGCAACGCGCTGCTGCTTGTCGGTGATCGCGTAGGCGGCGCGCATCTTCTCTTCACCAGCGGCCTTCACGGCAGCGGAAAGGTCCGAGTAATCCGGTGCGACGAATTCGAACGGCTCTTTCGCCGCGTCTTCGGCCAGGTCGATGATCAGGTCGATGACCGGCTGGATCTGCTCGTGCGCGAACATCACCGCGCCCAGCATCTCGTCTTCGGTCAGTTCATAGGCCTCGGATTCCACCATCATGACGGCATCCTTGGTGCCTGCCACAACCAGGTCGAGCCGCTGCTCGGGGTTGTTGCGCAGGTCGTGCATGTCGTCGACGGTCGGGTTCAGCACGTAGGAGCCATCCTCGAAGCCCACGCGGCAGCCCGCGATCGGGCCACGGAACGGCGCGCCGGAGATGGTCAGCGCCGCCGAGGCCGCGATCATCGCCACGATGTCGGGGTCGTTCACGAGGTCATGGGACAGCACGGTGCACATCACCAGCACTTCGTTCTTGAAGCCGGGGACGAACAGCGGGCGGATCGGACGGTCGATCAGGCGCGCGGTCAGCGTCTCCTTCTCGGTCGGGCGCGCCTCGCGCTTGAAGAAACCGCCCGGGATCTTGCCGGCGGCGTAGTATTTTTCCTGGTAATGCACGGTGAGCGGGAAGAAATCCTGCCCTTCCTTCTGCGTCTTGGCAAAGGTCACGTTCGCCATGACCGAGGTCTCGCCCAGAGTGGCGATCACGGTGCCGTCAGCCTGGCGCGCAACCTTGCCGGTCTCCAGCGTCAGGGTCTCTTCGCCCCACTGGAGAGATTTTTTCACTTCTTTGAACATCAGCGTATCCTGTCTGGAGGCACTCCCGAGCCCTCTCGGGTCCTCCGTTTGCATGGCGGCCCCATTGCCGCCGACCCCTATATCGTTCCATGCGCCGGGGTCAGAGCGTCACGTCTCAGATGGGGGCTGCCTTACCCGAAATCCAGCCATTTGGAAACCCGCTTTCGTTGCAGCGGGATCAAGCCGACATTAGGCAGAATCGCGCGATCAAAAGCCATGATCGATCCGGTTCAGGCAGAATACCGATTGCGCGATGTCTTCTCGGCCAAGGCGGTGCAGAAGGGTGGCGTGGTGCGCCGCTCCCGGCATTGGGTGGCAGAGGAAGTGGGCACCGAACGCTTCTGCGAGGAAGTGCGTCGCCGCGGTTTCCACCTGCTGGAATGCGGGCCGCAATACGTCGTCGTCTGCTCGAACGCGCCGATCCGCCTGATCGTCTGACAACCTGCGCGCGTCCGATTTTTCCTTGGAAAAATCGTCCCCGCCCCCCGACTTGACAGCGCATCAAACGCCCGAAATCCTGCACCAAAATCCCACGGACCATCCACGGAGGCGCAGATGATCACCAAGGACACCCTCACCTACGAAGCCCTCCCCCTGCCCGCGCGCCCCTCCCTGACCGACGCGCAGATGCGCCACGCCGCCGACCTGTTCCTGGCCACCATGCAGACCCGGCATACGGTGCGCGACTTCTCCCCCCGCCCCGTCCCGCGCGAGATCATCGAAAGCTGCATCCGCACCGCCGGAACCGCCCCCTCCGGCGCCAACCACCAGCCCTGGCACTTCGTCGCCATCTCCAATCCGGAGCTTAAACGCCGCATCCGCGCCGCCGCCGAGGAAGAAGAGGCGCGCTTCTACGACGGGGCCGCCTCCGACGAATGGCTCAAGGCGCTGGAACCCATCGGCACCGGCCCCTCCAAACCGCATCTCGAAGACGCCCCATGGCTCATCGTCGTCTTCGCCCAGCGCTACGGCCAGTTCGAGGACGGCACCCGGTACAAGAACTACTACGTTCCCGAAAGTTGCGGCATCGCCATGGGGTTCCTCATCGCGGCACTGCACCAATCCGGCCTCAGCTGCTTGACCCACACGCCCAACCCGATGAAATTCCTCACACAAACCCTGGGCCGCCCCGAGTCCGAGAAACCCCTCGTCATCCTCGCCTGCGGCCACCCCGCCGCCGATGCCACCATCCCCCGCGCCGCCACGCTGAAGAAGCCCCTGTCGGAAATCCTCACCATCAAGGACTGATCCCGGCAAAATTGCCGCGCCGATGCAGTTTTGCGCGGCCCCTCCCGCAAACCATGGTAAACACCGGAAAAACCCTTTTCGGACAGTGCCATGAATCTGCTGCAAATTGCCTCCTTCCTGATCGTTCTCGCCGCCACCTTCGGCGTCATCAACTACTTCGTCCTGAAACTGCCCTCCGCCATCGGCATCCTCGTCGTGGCACTTGCCACCTCCATGGGGATGCTGGCCCTCGACGCGCTGATCCCCACCTTCACCCTCGCCGATGACCTGCGCGCGCTGGTGCAAGGCATCGACTTCTCCGACGCGCTGCTCGAAGGCATGCTCGGCCTCCTGCTCTTCGCCGGCGCGCTGCATGTGAAACTGAGCGATCTCAAGGCCGTCTGGCCCACTGTCCTCCTCATGGCCACGGCGGGCGTCGCCATCTCCACCGCCGTCATCGGCCTGGGCTTCCACTGGCTGACCGGCGCGCCGATCCTCGTCGCCCTCGTCTTCGGCGCACTGATCTCCCCCACCGACCCCGTCGCCGTCATGGGCGTCCTCAAGGAAGCCAACCTGCGGAAATCATTGGAAACCCAGGTCGCAGGCGAAAGCCTGTTCAACGACGGCGTGGGCTACGTGGTCTTCCTCGTCCTCGTCGGCCTCGCCTTCCCCGCCATGGCGCACGGCGACGCCCACGGCTCTCCGGCCATGGATGCCCTGAAACTCTTCGCCCAAGAGGCCCTCGGCGGCGCGGCCCTCGGCCTCCTCCTCGGCTGGCTCACCTTCCGCGTCATGCGCCACATCGACGACTACTCGCTCGAAGTCCTCATGACCCTCGCCCTCGCCTTCGGCGGCTACGAACTGGCCATCTGGCTGCACGTCTCCGCCCCCATCGCCGCCGTCTGCTCGGGCCTCCTGATCGGCGACATCGGCGCGAAACACGGCATGTCCGAAGAAACCCGCGAATACGTCGACAAGTTCTGGGTGCTGGTGGACGAGATCCTCAACGCTGTGCTCTTCATGCTCATCGGCGTGGAAATCTTCGCCGTGCAACTGGGCGCGGACGTGCTGCTGACCGGGGTGATCTGCATCGCTCTCGGCCTCGCGGGCCGCTTCGCCGCCGTCGCCCTGCCGATCATCGCGCTCAAACCCTTCACCGACTTCGCGCCGGGGGTCATCCGCATCATGACATGGGGCGGGCTCAAGGGCGGCATCTCCGTCGCCCTCGCCCTGTCGCTCCCCGAAAGCGAATGGAAACCCACCATCCTGACAGTGACTTACGTCATCGTCGTCTTCTCGATCATCGTGCAGGGCCTGACCATCGGCAAGCTGGCAAACAAGGTCGGCCGCGAACCCGACCTCGTCTGACATTCCCTTCATCTTGATCCAAATACCCTCGGGGTCCGGGGCAGAGCCCCGCAGGCGCCTCAGCGCCTCCCCGACGCGCGCCCCCTGCCGCCAGGAACTGTCAGCACGCCGCGCTACCCTGACGACATGGCTACGAAAGGATCACCCATGCTCACCCTCTACCACGCTCCCATGTCGCGCAGCTCGCGCCTCGTCACCCTCGTCGAAGACCTCGTCGCACAGGACAAAGTCACCATCCGCGAGGTCACGATCACCCGCGAAGGCGGCGCAGGCGCGCCTGACCCCTCCAACCCCCACCCGGAAAAGAAAGTCCCCGCCCTCGACCACGACGGCACCGTCATCGTCGAAAGCATCGCCATCGCCCAGCATCTCTGCGAGCTCTTCCCCGAAGCGGGCCTTCTGCCGCCGACAGGTACACCCGAACGCGCCAAATGCCTGGAATGGCTGGCCTATTACGCTGGCGTGATCGAGCCCGTCGTGGTCGCCATGTATCTCAAGCTCGACAGCCCCGCCTACGCCCGCACCTTCCGCGACTGGCCGGCGGTCGTCACCCGGCTGACACAGGCGCTGGACAAAAACCCCTACCTCATCGGCCAGACCTACACCGTCGCCGACCTCATCGTGCATTCGCTCTTCAACTGGATGCCCGACCTCGTGCCCGACCACGCGGGCATCCGCGACTGGCACCAACGGATGCAGGCCCGTCCCGCCGCGCAACACACCATGCAGCGCGATCAGGCCTCCATGGCCGCCATGACGGTGGAGTGACTCCGCCGCCCCCTTCTTTGGTTTTCCAAATACCCTCGGGGGGATCGCTCCGCAGGAGCGATGGGGGCAGAGCCCCCTCGCCCCTCTCACAACGAAAAACGCCCGCGTCCTTTCGGAGCGGGCGTTCCTGTCCCTCGCGCTATAACTGCGCGAATTGCCTTAGCGGCGGATGCCGAGGCGCTTGATGAGGTCCTGGTAACGGCCCTCGTCCTTGCCCTTCAGGTAATCCAGCAGCTTGCGGCGCTGAGCAACGAGCTTCAGAAGACCACGACGGGAGTGGTTGTCCTTCTTGTGGGTCTTGAAGTGCTCGGTCAGGGTGGTGATCCGCGAGGTCAGGATGGCAACCTGGACTTCCGGCGAACCGGTGTCGCCTTCCTTGGTTGCGAATTCCTTCATCAGGCGGTTCTTTTCTTCTACGGTGATCGACATCGGGGTCTCCTTGAGATCAAAGGGTTATGGCACAAGCCGGGATGTCGTCCAGCAAGGCCCGTGGAGCGCACGAGAGAGACCTCCCCCGCACGGATGGGTGCCGATACGCGATTCCGCCCCGTTTGGAAAGCGGAAATCGCTTCCCCGGTTGGCCAGACGGTCGCAGCCTGCAAATGAGGGCCCGCCCCGGCGACACGGATGGCCTTCCTGGCACCGCATCCGTGGCGGCCACCAATCCAGGCGCAACGCGTTCAGGGTCTTTGCGCCCTGTAACGGCGGACTTCCCCGCGTGCCTCTCTTTGCCCCCGCCCCCGTAGAGCCTCGCTGCTTCGAACGTCCTCCTTCGTGGACCCACGCTGACCTACCGTGGCTCATCAGCGCCGTCGATGTCCGGACACCATCACCGCCCGCCATTGGCGGCGCTTTCCAAGGCATGAACGAAGCCATGGGCGCTGTCCAGCAACACTCTCGAAAGACATGGGTTCAGACCGAAACTCCGGCCGGGACGTCACGCCAGAGCCATCTGCGCGGCTACACTTTCGCCGATCAGCACCAGTGACTCGATTGCCGGCGCGTCCGCTGTGGGCATGGTGGTCAGAACCTGCCCGTCCATCACGATCTCGGTCACGGTCGGGTCTGTCGCCGAAACACGGATTTCCAGTTCCGGCTCACCCGCACCGTCAGCATCGTCGTAGACGATGACCAACTGATCCTCACCCGAGTCGTAATCCACAAGTTCCGAAGCATCCCCGGTGATCCAGTCGCCCAGCACCAGCACATCCGCGCCCTCGCCGCCATGCACCACGTCGCCCGAACCGATCCCGATCGTGTCGTCGCCGTCGCCGCCGTTGAGGAAATCCCGCCCGTCCATATCGGCGCCGTCGACACCACGCACCACACCGCTCAGCAGGTCGTTGTCCCAGCCCCCGAACAAGGTGTCCGTGCCCAGGCCGCCGACCAGCGTATCCGCCCCTTCGCGCCCATGCAGCGCATCGTCATCCGCCCCGCCGTCCATCAGGTCGTCGCCCAGCCCTCCGATCAGAACGTCGGAACCGTCGTCCCCCGCAAGGCTGTCATTGCCGTGATGGCCAAACAGCGTGTCATCCCCTTCGCCGCCTGCCAGCAGGTCGTCGCCGCCGTCGCCATGCAACGTGTCGTCCCCGGCGTCACCGAACACCGAGTCATCGCCCTCGCCGCCGCAAAGCACATCCGCGCCGCCCGCGCCATGCAGCACGTCGTCGGCCTCCGTCCCGTTCAGCAGATCCGTCCCCCCGGTGCCGACCTGCGCATCCGCCGCGTCGAGATCACCAATCAGGTTGATAAGCCCCATGCGCGCAAAAAGCGACGTCGGCTCGGGCTCTTCCAGATCAATCGGGTCATCATCATTCGGCACGGCCAACAGGTCAGGCACTTCGGACACATTCATCGGCGGAGTCATCCCGCCCGGATCTTCCGAAACCTCCACCCCGCCGGGCACCTCATCCGCCAGCGCCGCGCCGTCCAGCAGATCCCCCTCCGTCACCGCCGTTTCGCCGGTCTCGGACACCGCGTCCGGGGACACCATCCCCTCGAACTCCTCCTCTTCCTCCACGCCGCCGGTGCTGGCAATCACGACCGATCCCAGCGCCATCATGCCCAGCAAACCTGCGAGAAAGAACATCGTTGCGCACCTTGCACCTATTGCCCCGGATGATCCCAAATCACCCGCGTCCCTTCAACGAGTTTCCGGTAAACGGGTTAAGGAACCTTCTCTTTCACCCCGGATACCGCGCTGCGACAGGCCAGGGCTCCGGCTGCACCGCATAAGATACGTAGAGCGGATGACGCGGATGCCCCGCCTTCGTCAGCCCGAGATGCCGCACATCCCCGCGCATCCCTCGCGCCACCCGCGCCCCCTGCCCGTTCAGCGCACCATGCACGCCCCAGGCGGCCAGCACCACCTCCGCCTCGCCACACCACCGCGCCAGCAGCGCGGCGTTCTCCGGCCCCTCCGGGTCCTCTGCCCGCCGCAGATCCTCGGGCCGCGTCGCCCGCCAGGCGAACAGGTTGGCGATCCGCATGCCGCCAAAACCCAGCCCCACCGCCCGCCGCTGGCAACGCTCGATCGTCGGATCGTTCGCCAGCTCCGTCGCCGTCGAGGGGTTGAGCATCACGTACAGCACCTCCGGCGCCGCGCCCCAGACCCGCCGCAACCCGTAGCGATACCGCTCGCACGGCGAATAATACGCCCAACTCGACACGCCGTCCTGCTCTGTCACCCTCTCGATCATTCCCCCACCCTGCCCGCCTGGCACCCGGCCGACAAGCCGTAGGTCGGGGCTGTGCCCCGACTCCCCCCTAAGCGTATATTGACTCCCGCCCGTGGCGACGACACCCTCGCGCCACGCTCACAGGACATCACGCATGAACATCGACATGATCGAGGCCGCCGCCGCGCGCCTCAACGGCATCGCCCGCCGGACACCCCTGCTCTCGGCCCCGGCCCTCGACGCCATCGCAGGCCGCCGCGTTCTTGTGAAACCGGAGTGCCTGCAACACACCGGCAGCTTCAAGTTCCGCGGCGGCTACAGCGCCCTGTCCGCCCTCGCGCCGGAGGTCCGCGCAAAGGGCGTGCTCGCCTTCAGCTCCGGCAACCACGCGCAGGGGGTCGCCCGCGCGGCGCAGCTCTTTGGCACACCCGCCGTCATCCTCATGCCTTCAGACGCCCCAAAGGCCAAGATCGAGGGCACCCGCAGCTTTGGCGCAGAGGTCATCACCTACGACCGCGCCTCCGAAAGCCGCGAAGAGATCGGCGCCCGCCTCGCCGCGGACCGCGACCTGACCCTCGTGAAACCCTATGACGAACCGCAGGTCATCGCCGGTCAGGGCACCTGCGGGCTGGAGATCGCCGAACAGGCCGCCGCCGAAGGCGTGGCCGAGGCCGATGTCCTCGTCTGCTGCGGCGGCGGCGGGCTGACCGCCGGCATCGCGCTGGCGCTTGAGGCCCATGCCCCCGGCCTGCGCGTCCGTCCGGTCGAGCCCGAAGGCTACGACGACACGGCCCGCTCGCTGCGCTCCGGCAAGCGCGAGAGCAACGCGCAGGAGGCAGGCGGGCTGTGTGACGCCATCCTCACGCCGCAACCGGGTGTGCTGACCTTTCCGATCACGTCGCGCCTCTGCGGGCCCGGCCTCGTCGTGACCGAAGAAGACGCCCTGCGCGCCATGGCCATGGCCTTCCGCCATCTCAAGGTGGTGGCCGAACCCGGTGGCGCCGTGGCTCTGGCCGCCGCCCTGTTCCACGGGCACGACCTCAGGGGCGACGCCGTGATCTGCACGATCTCTGGCGGCAATGTCGACGCCGCGGTCTTTGCCCGCGCGCTGGACATGCTCTGACGCCCTACTCCGCCGCCAGCCGCGCCGGGCCGTCCACGATCATCATCGGACACCCGCGCGAGCAGCGTTCGACGCGGCTGTCGATGCCGTAAAGCCGCGCGATCATGTCAGGCGTCAGCACCTCCAGCGTCGGCCCCGTCGCAAGGACACGCCCCTGCGCCAGCGCCATGACCGCCGTACAGGTCCGCATGACCTGGTTGAGGTCATGCAGCGCGAGGATCATCACCGCGCCGGTCTCTTGCGCGTATGCACGCAGCGCCTCCAGCACCTCGTATTGCCGGTAGAGGTCCAGCGCCGAGGTCGGCTCGTCCATCAGGACCACCTTGGGCCGGGTGACAAGGGTCTGGGCGATGGACACCGCCTGCCGCTGCCCCCCGGACAGCTCGGGCAACTGGCGCTCGGCCAGATGCGCCACGCCGAACCTCTGCAGCACATCGTCCACCGCCGCCAGTTCCCCGGCGGACAGCCGCCATCCGCCGCCATCCTGCTTCAGCGCGAGGATGATGGATTCGTACACGGTCAGCGCGGCACTCATGCCGGTGTCCTGCGGCATGTAGCGCAGGTCGCTTGCTCCGGCACCGTTCAACCGCACCGCGCCCGGTCCGCGCAGCTGCCCCGCGATCCGGCGGAACAGCGTGGATTTCCCCGCCGCGTTGGCGCCCACCAGCGCGGTCAGCACGCCGCCCGCGATCTCTGGCGTCGAGGCATCGGTCAGGATCGTGTGACGCCCGTAACGCGCGCCGATACCGTCGAGGGCGAGGCTTACCATGGTTTGCGTCCCTTCGTCAGGATGAGCGCGGCAAAGAACGGCACGCCGACCAGCGCCGTGATGATGCCGATGGGCAGCACCGCGCCGGGCAGGATGGCCTTGGACAGGACAGAGGTCGCCGACAGGATCACCGCCCCCGACAGCATCGCTCCGGGCAGGAAGAACCGCTGATCCTCGCCCAGAAGCAGCCGCGCCACATGCGGCCCGACGATCCCGATGAACCCGATGGTCCCGACAAAGCTGACCGGCACGGCGGCCAGCAGCGACACCAGCACCAGCGCCTCCAGCCGCAGGCGTTTGACCGGCACACCCATGGCCGCGGCGCGCGTCTCGCCCAGCCGGATCGCGGTCAGCGCCCAGGCGCGCCGCGCGAACAGCGGCGTGCAGATCGCGAGGATCGCTGCGCAGACGGCCACCTTGGTCCATGTCGCCTTTGTCAGGCTGCCCATGGTCCAGAAGACCACCGCCGACAGCGCCTGTTCGCTGGCGAAGTATTGCAGCAGCGCCAGCGCCGCGTTGAAGCTGAAGACCAGCGCAATGCCCAGCAGCACGATGGTTTCGACCGTCACGCCGCGCATGGTCGACAGGCCGAAGATCAGCAAGGACGCCGCCATCGCCATGGCAAAGGCGTTGATCGGCACCATCAGCCCGATCGCCGCCGGAAACAGCGCCACGCCCAGCACCATGGCCAGCGCCGCACCAAAGCTGGCGGCGGCGGACAGCCCCAGCGTAAAGGGCGAGGCCAGCGGGTTGGCGAGGATCGTCTGCATCTGCGCCCCCGCCAGCGACAGGCTGGCCCCCACCGTGACCGCCAGAAGCGCCATGGGCATCCGGATGTCCCAGATCACCACGCGCATCTGCACATCGGCCTGACCGGGGAAGAGGATCGTGCGCAGCACATCGGACAGCGCATAGCGCGCCGGCCCCAGCGAGACATCGACCGCCAGCGACAGCACAAGCAGCGCCGCCAGCCCGCTCAGGACCGCGATCCGCCGCGCGACCATCCCGCGATACCCTGCGGCGTGGGAAGAAGGGGAGTTGGTGGTGAGAACAGCCATGCGGCCTCCGGGTGTTGAGGGCGACCCAAAGGGCCGCCCGTCAGGTCAGTTGGTGGCCACGTCGTCCAGCGAAACCCAGTAACCGGGGTGGTAAACCACCGGCAGGAACCGCGCGTGCAGCTCTTGCAGCGTCGCCTCGGGGTCGAGGTCCGCGAAGAGATCGGGATGCAGCCACTTGGCCAACTGCTGCACCGCGACAAAGCTGTAGGGGTTGTTGTAGAACTGGTGCCAGATCGCGTGGACCTTGCCCTCTTCGACGGCTTTCACGCCGGTGAAGCCGGGGCGTTCCATCAGCGCCGCCAGCTTGGCGCGCGCCTCTGCCTCGTCAGCCCCCGGCCCAACACCGATCCATGCGCCGCCGGGCACATAGGCCTCCCAGTTGCCGCCCGTCACCACGATCTGATCGGGGTCCGAGGCGATCACCTGCTCGGCGTTGATCGTGCCGAAGGTGCCGGGAATGAAGGGCTTGGCCATGTTCTCGCCGCCCGCCAGTTCCACGAAGGTGCCGAAGTTGCCGTTGCCGAAGGACATGCAGCAATCCTCGGAATAGCCACCCGCGCGCTCGACAAAGACCAGCGGACGCTCAAGGTCCGGCTGCGCCGCGATCACATCGGTGACGCGGGCGATCTGCTGCTCGTAGAAGGCGTTGAACTCGGCGGCGCGCTCGTCTTCGCCGAACATCGCGCCGATGATCTGCATCGACTGCGCCGTATGCTCGAACGGCTTCTCGCGGAAGTCGACATAGACGATGGGGATGCCCACCTTGGCCAGCTTCTCCTCGTACCCGGCCTCATCCGTCGCCGCCTTGGCTTCGAGGTTGAGGATCATCACGTCCGGGTCCAGCGCCACCGCCTGCTCGATGTCAAAGGTGCCGTCCTTGAAGCCGCCAAAGGTCGGAATGTCGCCAATCTGCGGGAATTTCTCGGCATAGAGCGCGTAGCTTTCCGGGGCCGCCTGAAGCAGGTCATCGCGCCAGCCGACAACCCGCTCGAACGGGTTCTCGCCATCCAGCACCGCGGCAAAGAAGATCTGCCGCCCCTCGCCCAGAATCACGCGATCCGCCGGGCCGTCCAGCGTCACCTCGCGCCCGGCAATATCCGTGACGGTGATGGGATCGGCCAGCGCAAGCGTCGGCAGGGCCAGCAGCGCCGTAGCGCCAAGCAGTCGTCGAAGGGTCATGTTCGCATCCTCGTTTCGTCTCTGGCGGCAGGGATAATTTTAACCTATTATTTTAGTCAAGTTATAAGTTGACAAAAATTATCGACTAATAGAAATCGACCCCAAGCAACCACGAGAGAGCCATGCCCGCACAGGCCCAAAGCAACCGGGACATCCGGGACGAGATCCGCGACTACTGGTCCGACCGCGCCGCGACCTTCGACGACGACCCCGGCCACAAGATCGCCGAGGGCGCCGAACTGGCCGCTTGGCGCGACCTCTTTGCGCGCCATCTGGGGGACGCTGGCGGGCGACGCCTGCTTGACCTCGCCTCGGGCACCGGGGAAATTTCAAGGCTGTGCAAGGGGTTGGGCTTTGATGTCACCGGGCTGGACTGGGCGGAACCCATGCTGGAACGCGCCCGGGCCAAGCTGCCCGACGTCACCTTCCTTCAGGCCGATGCCGAACGCACGATGCTGCCCTCGGGCTGCATGGACGTCATCGTCACCCGGCACCTCGTCTGGACATTGGTCGATCCGGCGGCGGCCTTTGCGGAATGGCACCGCGTGCTGGCGCCGGGGGGCGTGCTGCTGCTGGTCGATGGCGATTTCGTCACCCAGCCCTGGCTCGCCCGCATGTTGAAGCCCTTCGCGCGCCCCGTCAGCAACCGCAACATGGCCCGCCACCGCGAAATCCTCTCGCGCGTGCATTTCTCGAACGGCGCGCGCGCCGAAGCGGTGGCAGGGTTGCTCCAGACCGCAGGGTTTTCCGATCTGCGGATCGACAGCCGCCTTGGCCGGATCCACCGCGCGCAGGCCGCCGATCTGGGCTGGCGCAAATCCCTGCTGCGGCGATGCGAACACCGCTACGCGATCCGGGCCACGAAACACGCCGGATAACCGGATCACCAAAACCGAAAAAACGGGCCGCGACATATCTCGCGGCCCATTCGATGCCCTCAGAGGTCGCCGACCGGCGTCGCCTCGATCTCCGGCCACTTGGCAAAGGCCCCGTCGATCACGGTCTGCTTGTCCTCCAGGTACTTGTCAAAGATCGACTGGTTCACGAACAGGTACAGCTTGCCGTCCACGATGTCGGCAAAGCGCACGTCCCCGTCCAGCTTCTTGCCGACGTAGACACCAAAGGCGCAGAAGCCGCCGAACTGCGGCAGCAGCCCCGCCGGGTCAGCATCAAACGCCGCCTTGGCCTCGGCGGTGGCGAAATAGTAATCCACGCCCTCATGCGCCGAGGTGAACTGCGCGTCACCGATCACCGGCGCGTCGGATCTGAACATCGACACCGGGTCAAAGCCGTGCATCCCCAGCGGGTTGCCCGTCAGGGTCAGCCCGTTCGAGACATTCACCTCGTCGGCGGCAAAGGCGGCGGGCGCAACAGCGATCAGGGTGGCGGCAAGCAAAGCAGTCAGTTTCATGGTCTTGGTCCTTTCACAGGGTTGGGGGGGTAATGGGGAATTCAGGCGCCCTGGGCGATGCGGGTGACGGCGTCGTCCGTCCACCACAAGCCATTGGCAACCATGCGGAAATTGATGAGGGCTGCGAGGTAGCCGTCGCCTTCGGGCACCTTGGCCCCGGCGGTGGCGTCCCGCACTACGGCGACCTCGTAGCCCAGCTCCAGCAGCTCATAGAGATGCGCCTGAGTGCAGAGATTGGCGGACATGCCCGCAAGGATGACCTTGTCGATGCCGCGCTTGCGCAGTTGCAGGTTCAGGTCGTTCTGCGCCGGGCCATAGACCTTGTGCGGCGAACAGACGATGGTCTCGCCATCCTCGATGTAACGCTTGTACTGCGGCATCCAGTCGGCGCCCGAGCCTTCGAAACCGTCCAGCGACAGCGCATCGGGCCGGTCGAACATGCCGATGCTGTGCATGGTCTTCTCCAGCGTGCCTTCGAAGTGCCACTTGTGGTCATGCGGATAGTAATAGTGCGGCGAGATGAAGACCGGCATCCCGGCAGCCTTGGCGGCAGCGAACAGGCGCTCGATGTTGTCGACGGTCCCCTGCTCGGTGACGCTTTCGCCGACGACACCCCAGGTCACGCCGTCCTCGGACAGAAAGTCGATCTGCGGATCGGTGACCACCAGAGCGGTCCGGCCCGGCGTGATCTCCATGTCGACCTGCGGCAGGCCCGGCGTTTGCGGGTCGGCATAGGCGGTCATCGCCTCGGGCGTGGCGGCATGGGCCGCGCCGCCCAATGCTGTGAAGCCGGTCGCGGCGGCCCCGGCCAGCAGGCGACGCCGGGCAAGGTCCACCCGTTCGGGCGTGGCATCGCAGCCGCAGGTGTCGTGGTCGTGGTGTGTCATGCTCTATCTCCTTTGTGGTCGAGCGGGGTGGGTTTCGTTGCGGCACCGTCAGGGCACAGCGCCGCCCTGCGCGGGCGCTGGCGCGCCGCGTCGCGGTGGTCCGGTTCGGTCAGGGAAAGTCAGTCCTCGTCGGCGTCCGGCAGGATGCAGGCGCAGACGGGCGGCGGCATCATCAGCAGCGCAGGCCGCGCCACCGGGCGACGGTCGCCCAGGCCCTCGGCACGCACCGGGCCGGGCAGCAGGATCGCCGTGGCCAGCGCGCCTGCGATCAGGGCCCCGGCAATGGCGGCAGCCAGCAGCTGGATCATCTCCCGCGCCGCCTCAAGGCGTCGCGGCTTGCGGATCGGGTGACGCCAGACACCCGCAGACGCGGGCAACGGGCGGAGGGGGTCGGCGGCACTGGCCATGGCTTTGTCCTTTCCGGTCTGGGTTTGCTCCGGGCGTCTCCCGGGCTTCGTGTCGGTGGCGGGGGACAACCCCGTGGTGTTGAAACCAACTTACGCCAGGGCCTCCGCCCCCGTATCGACAGGGCCTGCCAGCCTTTCGACCGCCCCTGCCAACATCCTTCTCGGCGGCTGTGCGGCGGCGCTGCGATACTGCGCCGGGGCCTGCCCGACCCAGCGCTTGAACGCCCGGCCAAAGCTGCTCTGCTCGGCAAACCCGGTCAGAAAGGCCACCTCCGCGATGCTGCAATCGCCCCGCTCCAACAGCTCGCGCGCCAGCCGGATCTGGACCTCGCGCACCACGTCGCGAAAGGTCGTGCCCTCCTCGGACAGGCGGCGAAAGAACGTCCGCTCGCTCATCCCCATCTCGCGCGCCAGCACGCCCGCCTGCGGCACGCCGGTGCTCAGCGCTGTCGCCAACCGACGGCCAAGCGCCTCGCGCAAGGCGCCCTCCTGGCTCAGCGATCCGATCTCCGCCTCCAGCTGCTGCGTGAGGAACCGCGACAGCGCCGCGTCGCCCAGCCGGTTCGGCAGCGCCAGCGCCCGTTCGGACAGGATGACCGCATCCTCCGCCGCGCCAAAGACCACCGGGCAGCCGAACAGCGCCGCATACCGCGCCGGATCACAGCGGCAGGCATGGCGGAACGTCACCCTCTCGGGCGCAAAGGCCCCGTCGACAAAATCCCGCACGTTGCGGATCAGCCCCGCCAGCGCGCATTCGTTGCGCAGCGACAGGGCGGGATGCGCCCCGGTGCAGATCCTCAGCACGACCCGAGCCTCCGGCCCCGTCTCGTCCAGCACATAGGCCGCCGTGTCGGTCAGCAGGCGAAAGTACCGCGCCAGCCTGACCAGCGAGGCCCGCAGCGTCGGCGCGGTCTTCAGCGCCAGCCCCAGCACGCCCAGATCATCCATCCGGATCGTCTCGGCATAGGCCGCGACAAGGGCCACGCGGTCGCAATGGCGCGCCTCGATCCAGTCGAGCAGGTCAAAGAACCCCTGATCCCCCAGCCGCCCGTCCGGCTGCGGCGACAGGCGCAGGACGGGAATGTCATCGGACAGGACCGTCCCGTCCGGGGTCACTCTCAAGCCGACAGTCTTGGTCAGGGCCTCAACGAAAACAGCAGTCACGGTGGGCATGGCAGGCTCCGTAATAGATTGGGAATAAAGAAAAACCGCCTCCGGGAGCCAGAGGCGGCAAACCCCCGCGTCACAGCAGGGCGCGATACTCCGCCTCGGTCAGGCGGCGCGGGATGTGCCTGGGGCAGTTCCAGTCGAAGCCCTCGACATGGATCACCACCGCACGCTCGGCCATAGGCCCGTCCCCCTGCAACCGCGCGATCAGCGCGCTGTCTTCGCTCAGGCGCGCCCGCCCCAGCAGTTTCAGCCGCCGCGCATGCACGAAATCAATGGCAAGGATCGACATCCGGTCGTTTCCACGCAGGTTCCCCGTGCTGATGTACTGGCGATTCCCAGTGTAATCCGCATAGGCCACGGTCTTTGCGTCCAGCACCTGCAAAAAGCCCGGAGCCCCGCCGCGAAACTGGACATAGGGCCAGCCGTCCTCGGACACCGTGCCCTGGAACATGCCATCGCGCGCCGCCAGAAAGGCCGCCTCGCGCGGACCCAGCTCGGCCCCGTCCTGACGATCCTCCGCCAGCGTGCCCTCATACAGGTTGGCCGACCCCATGCGCCTTTGTTCGGCACGGACGGCGGCGGTAAAGGCGATCTTTGCATATGCGTTGGGCATGATCTTTCCTCACAAACCAAGGTCGGTCAGGCCGGGGTGATCCGCCGGACGCGGCCCCTGCGGCCAGTGGAACAGCCGGTCCTGCGCCGAAATCGCCAGATCGTTGATCGAGGCAATCCGGCGCGTCATCCGCCCGTCTGCGGCGAACTCCCAATTCTCGTTGCCATAGGCGCGAAACCACTGCCCGCTGTCGTCGCGGTACTCGTAGGCAAAGCGCACGGCGATGCGGTTGCCGTCCTGTGCCCAAAGCTCCTTCATCAGGCGGTAATCGTGTTCGCGCTGCCATTTCCGGGTCAGGAAATCGACAATCTCCACCCGCCCCGCGAACCGCTCGGCGCGGTTGCGCCACTGGCTGTCGGGCGTATAGGCGGCAGCCACCTGTTCGGGCTGGCGCCCGTTCCAGGCGTCTTCGGCAAGGCGCACCTTGCGGGCAGCACTTTCGGCATCAAAGGGAGGAAGCGGCGGACGGGTCATGGACTGTTCCTTGGTCAGGTCTGGCGGCAAGGCGGGCGCCCCGGCGACACAAGGGCCGGGAGGAAACCGGGACGCCCCGGGGGGAGGGCTTACGCGGCGCTGCGCGACACGACGGGGAAGTCGATCGGCGTGCCAAAGGCTTCGTTGAGGTAGTTGGTCAGCGTGTTCAGCGCGACATGGGCCACGATCTCGACCAGTTGCGCATCGCTGTACCCGGCGCGGCGGACCGCCTCGACATCCGCCTCGCTCACGCCGCCACGGGCCTCGACCAGCCGGACCGCAAAGCGCACCGCCGCGTCCGCCTTGGGATCGGTCGACCCGCCCCGGCGGTTGGCCGCGATCTCGGCCTCGTCCAGCTTGGCCATGGCCTTGCCGATGTAGCTGTGCGCCGACAGGCAGTAATCACAGCCGTTGCGTTCCGCGACCGCCAGCGCGATGCGCTCGCGCGTGGCTGCGGGCAGCTCGCCCTTCCCCAGCGCGCCGCTCAGTTCAAGGTAGCCCGACAGCGCGGCGGGGCTGTTCGCGGTCAGCCGAAACAGGTTCGGCACAGACCCAAGCGACGCCTTGACGGCCTCCAGCGCCGGGCGGGCTGCAATCGGGGCATCGTCGATGGTCTTGGGAAGGGGAATGCGGGTCATGAGGTCTCTCCTGAGATAAAGGTCTGCGCCTGTTGCGCCCCCTATAGAACAGACAGGTCTGTATATTTGTCAAACCCCCATCACCGGCATGTGACCTGCACAGCGCTTCGGTTGATCCTTGCCAGACTGGCCGAACCGCGTCACAAATAGACAGAACTGTCTGATATATCGGGGATCTCATGGCCAAGTCCCGCCGCGACCATCTGGTCGAAACCGCGCTGGAACTTTTTTACCGAAACGGCTTCCACGCCACCGGGATCGACAAGGTGCTTGCCGAATCAGGGGTCGCCAAGATGACCCTCTACAAACATTTCCGGTCCAAGGACGAACTGATCCTCGCCGCCCTGCAACTGCGCGACGAGCGGTTCCGCAACTGGCTGATGACCGAAATGGAAAAGGCCGCGACCGACCCGGTCGAGCGGCTTCTGGCGATGTTCGACGCCCTCGAAACCTGGTTTCACGGCAAGGCCTTCGCCGGTCTCGGCTTCTCGGGCTGTGCCTTCATCAATGCGGCCAGCGAGTTTTCCGACCATGACCATCCCGCACATCGCCTCGCGGCAGAGCACAAGACGCGCATCGTCGACTACCTGACCAAACTCTGCACCGAGGCAGGTCTGCCCGCCCCCGCCGACATGGCCGAACAACTCGCCCTGCTCAAAGAAGGCGCCATCGCCACGGCCCATGTGCGCGGCATGCCCGAAGCGGCACGTCTGGCAAAACAGATGGCCCGCGCGCTGATCGCCGCCGAAACGCCGTCAGGCTGACGGCACGCCCCGCGGCACAGACAGCCCCAAGCGTGCCCGTGGCCTTACGGGTCGAGCCGCCGCGCCTCGTCCACCAGCATGACCGGGATGCCGTCGCGGATCGGATAGGCAAGGCCCGCCGCCTTGCTCACCAGTTCCTGCCGCGCGGCGTCATAGTCCAGACGGCCCTGCGACACCGGGCAGATCAGCGCCTCCAGCATGCGGCGGTCAAAGGCGGTTTCCGTCACGGCGGTCTCGGTCATTGCATCAGGTCCTCTTCACCACCCCGCAGGGCGTATTCGATCAGCGTCACCAGCGTCTCGCGCCGGGTCGCAAGGCTCGGCGCCTCCATCAGCGCCTGCTTGTCCTCGGGGGTAAAGTCCAGCAGCATCGACAGCGAGTTCACAAGCAACTCGTCCTCCGCCTCGCGCAGCGTTTCCCAGTCCGCCGACAGGTCGCGCGCGTGGAAATAGCGGTCGAGCAACGACATGAAGCGCTCGCGGTCAAACGTCTTGTCATGCTCCGGCCCGCCCCTGTCGCGGTCGAAGCCCTCCCAGCTGACGCGGAAGCGGCGGTAGGGCTGGAACCCCTCCACCTCCTCGCCCAGCCGAAACCGAGAGATCCCCGACAGCGTAATCATGTACCGCCCGTCTTCCGTCTCGGAAAACTGGGTCACCCGCCCCGCACAGCCGATCCGGTGCAACCCACTCGCCCCCGGCCCCGGCTGCGGCTGGATCATCCCGATCAACCGCGTGTCGGTCTTCAGGCAATCGTCCAGCATCTGCAGGTAGCGCGGTTCAAAGATATGCAGCGGCAACCGCGACCGCGGCAGCAGCAACGCGCCCGGCAGGGGAAAAACCGCAATCACGTCGGGGAGGTCACTGATCCGTGTCATGGAAGGCAAGCTAGACCACCTCCCCACCGAGGCAATCGCGTCACGCGAAAATCATGCTCGACAGCTTGCGCCGCCCGTTCAGCACCACCGGGTCGTTGGGCTTCAGCGCCTCGAAGATGGTGAACAGCTGCGCCTTGGCCGCGCCGTCGTTCCACTCCCGATCGCGCCGGAACAGTTCCAGCAGCTGCGCCACCGCGCCCTCCGCATCGCCCTGTGCGTGCAAAGCCTGCGCCAGGTCGAACCGCGCCTGGTGATCCGCCGGATCAGCCTCCACCGCCGCCTGCAATTCGGCCACCGGACCGGCATTCGCCGCCTGTTTCGCCAGCTCCAGCTGCGCGTGCGCGGCCTCCAGCTCCTTCGACTTGGAAATCTCCACCGGGGCGCCATTGAGAACCGCCTCCGCCTGCGCCAGGTCGCCCGCCGCGATCTCGCAACGCACCATGCCCGCATAGGCCCGCGCGTTCACCGGGTCCTCGCCCAGCACCGCCGCGTAGATCTCGGCCGCATCCACCGCCGCGCCCTGCTCCAGCATCTCGTCCGCCGCCGCCAAGGCGTCATCCAGACCACCCGAAGCATCGCCCCCCGCCGCCTGCACCACGCGCTCCACGAACGCCTTCAACTCGCTCTCGGGCAAGGCACCCTGGAACCCGTCCACCGGCTGCCCCTTGTAAAAGGCATAGACCGTCGGGATCGACTGGATGCGCATCTGGCCCGCGATCATCTGCGCCTCGTCGACGTTGACCTTGACCATCTTCACCGCGCCCTTGGCCGCCGTGACCACCTTTTCCAACGCCGGGCCAAGCTGCTTGCACGGGCCACACCACGGCGCCCAGAAGTCGACGATCACCGGCACCTCGTTCGAGCCGTCCACGACCTCCGCCATGAACTCCGCCTCGGTGATATCCTTGATGATCGCGCCTGCGGGTGCAGCATTCAGGTTGAGGTCCATCGGTCTTCCTCCGGGTAAAATCTCTTGCCCGCCTAGATGGAGCACCCCACCCCCTCTTGCAAGCCCCCGCGCCCCTTCACCGCATCCCTCAAACCACGCCCAAGCCCCGTAGGGTGAGTTTCCACCCCACCATGCCCTCACCCAAATATCCCGTAGGTCGGGGTTTCACCCCGACTCCGGCCTAAACAGAAAACGATAGACAAGTTGGCGCGACTAACCCCATGGTAGCAGGCAATATTGCTATGCAGTAAAAACGAGTATTCGACCATGAGCAGCATTGAAACAGCCCTGTCACAGCTTGCTGAACGCATTAGAAAGCACGCCGACACGATCAGCACCGAGGAAGCCGCAAAAACTTCGATTGTTCTGCCGTTTTTGCAGGTGCTCGGCTACGATGTTTTCGATCCTTCCGAAGTGGTCCCCGAATTCACGGCTGACGCCGTGGGCAAGAAAGGCGAGAAGGTCGATTATGCCATTCGGCTTAACGGCGAAGTCGCCATCCTGATTGAATGCAAAGGCCTCGCCACGACGCTCGACCGAAAGCATCTTTCTCAGTTGTACCGATACTTCTCCGTTACCAAAGCGCGTTTTGCCCTGCTCACCAACGGTCGGGTCTACGAATTTTACAGCGACCTTGAGGAGCCGAACAAGCTAGACATAAAACCGTTTTTCACTCTGGACCTTCTCGACCTGAACAGCCGGGCGATCTCTGAGCTATCGAAGTTTGACAAGGCAGCGTTTGACGTTAAACGCATCCTGAGCACAGCCGAGAAACTGAAGTACGTGTCAGGCATCAAAAAACTCATAGCGGCCCAGCTTGAAGAACCCTCCGAGGAATTCGTCCGTCTGATCGCATCAAACGTCTACGAGGGGCGTTTGACGCAGGCCGTTCGTGAGAATCTGGCAGCCGCCACCAAAGTTGCCTTTACGGAATTCATCAGGGAAAGCGTTCAGGCCCGCCTCTCATCTGCGCTCCAGAGTTCCACGAATGACGAACCCGAAGCCCCTGAAATCGAGCCTGATACGTCCAACGATATCGTGACGACCCAAGAAGAAATCGAAGGCATGCTTACGGTTCGCTCGATTGTCAGAGACATCGTTGCTCCCTCGCGCGTGAACATTCGCGACGCCAAGACCTACTGCGCGATACTGGTGGACGACAACAATCGGAAACCACTGGCACGCATGCACTTCAATCGAAAGCAGTGGTATCTCGGACTGTTTGACGGCGATACCGAAGAACGGGTGGCCATTTCGTCCCTTACGGACATATACGATCTGTCTGACCGCATTCGAGAGACCGCGCGTCGTTATTCAGAATAACCGCGTGTCCCCTCACCTTATAATCCCCTCCTCCGCGTCGCCCCATTGCGTCTTGGCTGCGCGCGCCTTTTTCTCCACCTCTTCGGGCCGCATGATGTAATCGGTCGTGTCCGGACCTTTGACGATCTTGGCCAGCCGCATGTGCATGAAGGCGCGCAGCACGCGGTTCATCCGGTGCTGGTAGCCCGGTCCCATCGCCTTGAAGAATTTCACGACGTCCGCATCGAACGCCGCCGTGACTCGCGTCCGTTTCACGTCCCGACGGTCGCGGTCTTCCCAGATCTCGTGCCATTCGCGCGGGCAGCCGCGCCGTTCCCACATCACGTCTAGGATCTCGCGTTCGATCATCTCGACCGCGTCCACACCATACATCCAATTAAGGCGTTCCGCCTTCGTCATCTCTTCGGCTTGTCTGCGCATACGGGGCCCCATTCTGGTGAACTCCCGGACAGGGTGCAGGCCAAAGGTTAACGACCGACTCGGGGTCCGTGCGGCCGCAGATCATGCGCATGGTTTCCGCATGCTTTCCGCATGGTTTCTGCATCCCCCGATTTTGCGAAAATCGGGGGCTTAACGCTCCGCGCGCAGATCGCCTTTTACGCGAGTGTCACAGGTCGAACGTGGCGAAAACCGGCGCGTGATCCGAGGGCTGTTCCCAGCCCCGCGCGGCCTTCAGGATGCGGCTCGAATGCGCCGCGTTGGCGATGTCCGGCGTGGCCCAGACGTGGTCCAGACGCCGCCCCTTGTCCGCGCCCTCCCAGTCCTTCGCCCTGTACGACCACCAGGAATAGAGCTTGCCATCCCCCAATTCCTTGCGGGTCACATCCACCCAGCCCCCTGCATCTTGTGCCTGCGCCAGATGCTCTACCTCGATGGGCGTATGGCTGACGATCTTCAACAGCTTCTTGTGATCCCAGACGTCATCCTCGCGCGGCGCGATGTTCAGGTCACCGACGAGGATGGATTTCTCGGGCTTCGCGGCGTGAAAGGCGTCGCGCATCTGGGTCAGGTAATCCAGCTTCTGCCCGAACTTCACGTTGATCTCGCGGTCCGGCTCATCGCCGCCTGCGGGGACGTAAAAGTTGTGGATTGTCAAACCGTTGGCCAGCCGGCCCGCGACGTGCCGCGCGTGGCCCAGCTGCGCGTAATCCTCGCCGCCCGCATCCTCGATCGGCAGCTTCGACAGGATCGCAACCCCGTTGTAGCCCTTCTGCCCGCGCCCCACCATGTGAGTGTAGCCAAGCTCCGAAAAGACCTCCATCGGGATCTTCTCCACCGGCGATTTGCACTCCTGAAGGCACAGGATATCGGGCGCTTCCTCGGTCAGAAGCTTCGCCACCAGCCCCTTGCGCAGGCGGACAGAGTTGATGTTCCAAGTCGCCAGCGTGAACGCCATGCCGTCTCCTTCCGGGCTGCCAAGCCCCTGTAATTCAGATGATTTCGTCTTCGTCGTAGAGCGGCGGCGCCTCGAGATGCCCCTCAAAGCCCTCCTCCGCCGCAGCCTCCGCGTGTTTCTTCAGCGCCGGTTCCGCGATGTGGAACAGCGCGTCGCCCTCGTTGACGACGGGCAGGTTGGTGCGGCCGATGACGATGCCCGGCCCCTCGGCCAGCACCTCGATCTCGCGCTCTCCGAACGGGTCGGAAATGACCCCCAGCACCGCGCCCTTCTCGACGTATTCGCCACTCGCCTTCAACGTGCGCAGCAAGCCGCCCGAAGGCGCGCGCGACCACGACGAGCGCTCGCAGAACACCGACAACCCCCGCGCCCGCGGCACCCCCCGCCCCGCCACCATCTCGAGCTTTTCCATCACGCGCAGAATGCCTGCCACGCCGGCCCGTGCGGCGAATTCATCAAATCGCAACCCTTCTCCGGCTTCATACAGCAGAACATCGACCCCCGCCGCGCCCGCCTCCATCCGCAAGGACCCGTCCCGCACCTTCGAAATCAACGTCACCGGCGCGCCGAAGGCATCGCCCAGTGCGCGCAACCTCTTGGATCCCGGCGTCAGGCGGATCTGCGGAAAGTTGTCCCGCCCGACCGCCGCCGAATGCAGGTCGATGCCCACGTCGCAGCGCCGAACGATTTCGGTCATGAAAAGGTCCGCCAGACGCGCCGCCAGCGACCCCGCGCCATGGCCCGGAAACACCCGGTTCAGGTCGCGCCGGTCCGGCAGATACCGCGACTGGTTCAGGAACCCGAAGGAATTGACGATCGGCACCGCGATCAGCGTGCCCGCCAGACGATTTACCGGCGCCGCGCGCAGCAGACGCCGCACGATCTCCACCCCGATGACCTCGTCGCCATGCACAGCCGCGGACACGAACATCACCGGCCCGGCCTTGCGCCCATGCACCACATGCGCCGAGAGCGTCACCGGCGTGTGATCCGACAGCACCGACACCGGCAGGTCCACCGTCCGGCGACTGCCCGCCGCGATCACTTCGCCGCCCAGAACAAAAGGCTCCCGCATCGTCGTTCCTCCGACCCCGGCCACATCCGTAGGGCGGGGTTATACCCCGCCGCCCCCGAAAGGCAAACGGGCGCCCCGAAGGACGCCCGCCATATCCGTCAAATGCCTGAAATTACGCCGGGTTCTTGGCGTAGCGCAGGTAGGGCAGCTTGATGTCCAGTTCGCCGTACTTCTCGGCCGCCTCGTCGTCCTTCAGCGACAGCGCGACGATCACGTCCTGGCCAACTTCCCAGTTGGCCGGAACCGCCAGCGGCTGGCCCCAGGTGCGCTGCAGACCGTCGAGCGCGCGCAGCACCTCGGCAAAGTTGCGGCCGACGGACATCGGGTAGGTCATCATCAGCTGGACCTTCTTGTCCGGCGACACGATGAAGACCGAGCGCACGGTGGCGGAATGCGCCGGCGTCCGGCCATCGGGCAGGTAGGCATCGGCGGGCAGCATGTCGAGCGCCTTGGCCACCGCCAGATCCTCGTCCGCGATGATCGGAAAACCGGCCTTCGCCCCGGCGGTCTTCTCGATGTCGCCTTTCCAGTCCTTGTGCTCCTCGACACCGTCCACGGAAATGCCCATCACCTTGGTGTTGCGCTTGGTCCATTCGTCAGCCAGCTGGGCAACCGCGCCGAACTCGGTGGTGCAGACCGGCGTGAAATCCTTCGGGTGCGAGAAGAAGATCGCCCAGCTGTCGCCGATCCAGTCGTGCAGGTCGTACTCGCCGAGGTCGGTGGTGACGTGAAGGTTCGGGAACTCGTCGTTGATGCGCAATGCCATGTCAGTCTTCCTTTCCTGTCCGAAACAATCGGATGTGATATACCCAGTTTAGATACATTCCAAACTTAGGATGTAAAGGCCCCGCTTGCACCCTAATCCATGCAGTGACAGAGTGTCGCCATAACCCGACCGCATGGTCGGGAAAGGCAAGAGCCAGGCCCTACCCCTTGCGGGCGGACCTAACCATTGATCGGGAGGATCAGCAATGCTCGAGAAGCGCCAGTTCTACATCAACGGCGAGTGGGTCGACCCCACCGAAGCCCGCGACCACAACGTCATCGACCCCTCCACCGAAGAGCCCTGCGCGGTGATCTCTCTGGGGGGTCAGGCCGACACGGACAAGGCCGTCGCCGCCGCCAAGGCCGCCCTGCCCGGCTGGATGGCCACCCAGCCCGAGGAACGCCTCGCCGCCCTCGAACGCGTCTACGCCGAGTACAAGAAGCGCTCCGAGGACCTGGCGCAGGCCATGTCCATGGAGATGGGCGCACCAATCGAACTGGCGCGCACCTCGCAATTCGGCGCGGGCCTCGGCCACCTGAAGAACTTCATCAACGCTGCTAGGGACTTCGAGTGGGAAAAGCCCCTGCGTGAAGACCACCCAGACACCATCATCCGCCACGAGGCCGTGGGCGTCTGCGCGCTCATCACGCCCTGGAACTGGCCGATGAACCAGATCACGCTGAAGGTCGGCGCGGCGCTGGTCGCGGGCAACACCATGGTGCTGAAGCCGTCGGAAGAGTCCCCCATCGACGCCATGATCTTTGCCGAGGTGATGGATGCCGCGGGCCTGCCCAAGGGCGTCTTCAACCTCGTGAACGGTGACGGCGCGGGCGTGGGCTCGCAGCTCAGCGCGCACAAGGACGTGGACATGGTCAGCTTCACCGGCTCGACCCGCGCGGGCATCCTGATCTCCAAGGCCGCCGCCGACACGTTGAAGCGCGTGCACCTCGAACTGGGCGGCAAGGGCGCGAACCTCGTGTTCGCCGACGCCGACGACAAGGCGGTGAAGCGCGGCGTGCTGCACATGATGAACAACTCGGGCCAGTCCTGCAACGCGCCCTCGCGCATGTTCGTCGAGGCCTCGCGCTATGATGCCGCCGTCGAGGAAGCCGCCGAAGTGGCCTCCAAGGTCACCGTCGGCCCCGCGTCGGAAGAAGGCCGCCACATCGGTCCCGTGGTGAACGAGACCCAGTGGAACAAGATCCAGGACCTGATCCAGAAGGGCATCGACGAAGGCGCCCGTCTGGTCGCCGGCGGCGTCGGTCGCCCCGAGCACCTGAACAAGGGTTTTTACGTGCGCCCGACGGTCTTTGCCGACGTGACCCCGGACATGACCATCGCCCGCGAGGAGATCTTTGGCCCGGTCCTGTCGATCCTCAAGTTCGAGGGCGAAGACGAGGCCGTCGCGCTGGCCAATGACACCGTCTACGGCCTGACCAACTACGTGCAGTCCACTGACGTCGAGCGCCGTCACCGTCTGGCGCGCCAGCTCCGCTCCGGCATGGTCGAGATGAACGGCCAGTCGCGCGGCCCCGGCGCGCCCTTCGGCGGCATGAAGGCCTCCGGCAACGGTCGCGAAGGCGGCGCATGGGGCATCCACGACTTCGTCGAGGTCAAGGCGATCTCCGGCTGGTCCGCCTGATCCCCACCCCAAGGGTCTCGCAACATGTAGAAGCCGGCGCGTGATGCGCCGGCTTCGATCGTTTCAGGCGATCCGGTCAGACCGGATCAATCGTCCTCGCCATCGTGGCTGTCATTGTCGCCGCTGTCGTGGCTATCATCGCTGCCGTGGTCGTCCGAGCCATGGTCATCGCGGCCGCCACGGTCCTCCGAGCCGTGATCGCCCTCGCCCTCATGCTGCGCCTCGTAACGGTTCTCCTCGCGGTTCTGCTCGCGGTACTGGTGGCGCTCTCCGTCATCACCGCGCGACGACAGCACGGCACCATCCCCGTTGCGCACGGTCACCTCGGCCTCCTGGCCATTGGCGTTGCGCGCTTCGATACGTGTGCGGTTCATGCTGCGCTTCACGGTGAAGTTGGTGTAGCCCTGCGCCGCCAGGGCGTCGATCTGGCTCTGCACGTTTGCGGACACCTGCTGTGCCGAAACACCGCCTGCGACGGTTGCGATGGCCAGTGCGACGGCTGCGATGGTGGTCTTGGTGGTCATGACGTTCTCCTCATGTGTCTGACGCTTTCGATGCAGCCAACTAAGGCCATCGCCCCAACCCCTCGCAATAAACCCAAGGTGGAACGGGACATCACTCCGGTCCGTCAGGACGGGGTTTATGTGCAGATTGACGCCTCAACCAAAGTCATACATTCTAAAAACGGCAACCGTTTCGGACACTTGCCAACGACTTTCGGGACCCCAAGGCCGTTTCCGCACGCTCTCGACAGCCCGCCGAAATCCGCTCAATTCGACCGGCCAGCCCCCTCCACTGGACCAAAGACATAGACACACCTCCGCCGATTTCCCTTGCCCCCCGCCGCGCGACCGACCTACCCTGCCCGCATCGACCGAGTGGAAGCTAGGGTTCCGGGCAAGAATCGCCGCCGCGACCGAGCGCTTCGGAAACCACGGGCCATATCCCGTGGCTGCACCCAGCGGACAAAAACCGGGGGGAGGAGACGTCGAGACCCAACCGCGCCGCCTTGCGCCAAAGGAGGTCTCATGACCCTTGTCTCCGTGACGCTCGTCGTCCTCGCCTCGCTCATTCACGCCAGCTGGAACCTGCTCGCCAAGCGCGCGGCAAGCGTCGGGGCGCGTTTCGTCTTTGCCTACAACCTCGTGTCCTGCGCCGCCTATACACCATGGGTCGGCTGGCTGCTGATCCACGACGCCGTGCCATGGAGCCTGCACGGCGCGGGCTTCCTGCTGCTCTCCGGCCTGATCCACCTCGGCTACAGCCTCTGCCTGCAACGCGGCTACCAGGTGGCAGACCTCTCAGTGGTCTACCCCGTGGCACGCGGCACCGGGCCGATGCTGTCCACCATCGGGGCCTTCGTGATCCTCGGCGAAACGCCGCGCCTCGCCGGGATCGCGGGCCTGCTGCTGGTCGTCGCGGGCATCGTCCTGATCGCCACCAATGGCCGCCTCGCCACCTTCCTGCGCCCCGAGGGCCAATCCGGCCTGCGCTGGGGAGGCCTCACCGGCGGTTTCATCGCCAGCTACACGGTGGTGGACGCCATCACGGTCAAGACCCTCGGCATCGCGCCGGTCCTGCTCGACTGGTTCAACAACCTGCTGCGCTTTGTCCTGCTCGCGCCCATGGTCCTGCGCGACCCATTGCGGTTCCGCGACGCCATGCGCGGCCACTGGCCCGAGGCCATCGGCGTTGGCCTCCTGTCACCGCTCTCCTACATCCTGGTGCTCGAAGCCCTGCGCCACGGCGCGCCCCTCAGCATCGTCGCGCCGATGCGCGAGATGTCCATGATGGTCGGCGCGCTCATGGGGCTGTTGATCCTGCGCGAACACGTCGGCCCCTGGCGCCTCGGCGGCTGCGCGGTGCTGGTGGTCGGGGTGATGCTGCTCGGCTCGGCCTGAGCGGTCAGAACCGCCGAAGCCCCGTCAGAACGGCGCGGGCGCCCGAAAGCTCATGCCCCGCCCGCTCTCCGGATGGTTCACCCGCAGCTCCTCCGCATGCAGCATCATGCGCGGGTACTGATCCGCCGTCTCCGGCGCATAAAGCTCATCACCCAGGATCGGATGGCCCAGCGACAACATATGCACCCGCAACTGGTGCGACCGCCCGGTGTGCGGGAACAGCCGCACGCGGCTTTCCTCGTCCGAGGCCTTCATGACCTTGTACCCCGTCAGAGCAGGCTTGCCCGTCTCGTGACAGACCATCTGCCGCGGCCGGTTCGGCCAGTCGACGATCAAGGGCAGGTCCACCTCGCCCGTCCTCGGCTCCAGCCGCCCGGCGACCCGCGCCACGTAGGTCTTCTTCGTCTTGCGCGTCTCGAACTGGTTGCCAAGGTCGCGCTGCGCATGGGCCGTCAGGGCAAAGACCATCACACCCGAGGTATCCCGGTCCAGCCGATGCACCAGCCGCACCGTGGGAAAGCCCGCCTCCAGCCGCGCCAGCAGGCAGTCCGCCAGCTCCTCCCCCTTGCCCGGCACGGACAACAGGCCCGCAGGCTTGTCCACGACCAGCAAGTCGCTGTCTTCGTGCAACACGGTGATCGGATCGGTCGGAGGATTATACGCGCTCATGGGCCCCTCCCTACCGCAGCCCCCGCGCGGCGCAAGCCCTTTTGCCGACGGAGACCCGTGCCCGCGCCGTATCACCGGCACAAGATCGAACAGGAGCCTCCATGTCACACCGCCACAGCCTCAACCCCCGCACCCTGACCGTGACCCTGACCCTCGCGGTCCTCTGCTGCGCCTTCGCCGCCGTGGCCCAGACCCCGCCCGCCCCCCCGCCGGGCCAGGGACCGGGCCAAGGATTGGGCCAACGCCCCACCGGCAAAATCGCCGCCGACCTCGGCATCACGGAACAACAATTCATCGCCTGTTTCGGCAACGTCCGCCCGGGGCCGAACCATGCCCCCGACAGCGCGACCCAACGCGCCAACAAGGCCCGGCTCCTGCCCTGCCTGCAACAGGCCAACCCGTCGATCACCAACGCCAGCCTCGACACGGTCATGGACCGCTACCGCCCCGAAGGCCCGATGCCCCGCCGCTGAACAACGCCGGACAAAGGGGGCTCCGCCCCCGCCGCTCCTTCGGAGCGTCTCCCCCGCGGTATTTGGATCAAGATGAAGACAGCCCACGCCCCTGCCTTCATCTTGACTGAAATACCGCGGTGGAACTCCCGAAGGGAGTTGGGGGCAGAGCCCCCATCGCGCCGCAGGCGCGCCGGTCGATCTGGCGCAGCCGGATCGAAATCCCTTACAGGCGCACCCGCCCGCCGGTCGGATCATACATCGGCTTCAGCGAAACCCTTGCCGCCACACGCCGCCCGGCCACGTCGATCTCGTAATCCGACGCCAACACCACTTCGGCGCTCTCGCCGGTGCAGGGCACATATCCCAGACCAACCGCGCCCCCAAGGCTATGCCCATAGCCGCCCGAGGTCAGCTGACCAACGATCACGCCATCCCGCAGGATCGGCTCGTTATGATACAACAAGGGTTCCGGGTCGCTCAGCAGGAACTGCACCAGCCGACGCTCCAGCCCTGCCTCTCGCTTGCGCAGCACAGCGTCGCGGCCAATGAACGCCGCCTTGTCCTTCGCCACGGCAAAGCCAAGCCCTGCCTCCAGCACATGATCCTCGCAGGTAATGTCGTGACCGAAATGGCGGAAGCCCTTCTCGATCCGGCAGGAATCCATCGCATGCATCCCGCACAGCCGCAGGCCCAGCGGCGCCCCTGCCTCCATGATCGTCTCGAAAACATGGCCGCACATGTCCGAGGACACATAGACCTCCCATCCCAGTTCTCCGACATAGGACACCCGATGCACCCGCGCCTCGCCCATGCCGATATGGATGCGCTGCGCCGTGCCGAAGGGGTTCACGTCGTTCGAGAAATCCCCGTCCGAACAGGCCTCCAGCACCGCGCGCGCGCGCGGTCCCATCACCGCCAGTACGCCTTCCCCTGCTGTCACGTCGGTGATGACCACGGCACGGTCGCCGATGTGCCGCTTGAGCCAGGTCTCGTCCGCCCGCCGCGTCGCCGCCGGTGTCACCACCAGGTAGGCCGTCTCCGACAGGCGGGTCACGGTCACGTCCGCCTCGATCCCGCCGCGCGCGTTCAGGAACTGCGTGTAGACGATCCGCCCCACGGGCACATCCACCTGCGCGCCGCAGACATGGTTGAGAAACGCGCAAGCCTCGCGCCCCTCCACCCGCAGCTTGCCGAAGGAGGACATGTCGTACATGCCCACGCCCTCGCGGATCGCCATGTGCTCGGCCCGCTGGTTGTCGAACCAGTTCTGCCGACCCCAGCTGTAGCGGTAGGCCCTTTCCTGCCCCTCGGTCGCGTACCAATTGGCCCGCTCCCAGCCGGACAATTCACCAAAGACCGCCCCCCGCGCCTCCAACTGCGCGTGGAAGGGCGAGCGCCGCACACCGCGCGCCGTCTCTTTCTGGCGATAGGGATAATGGTCGGCGTAGAGCAGGCCCAAGGTCTCGGACACCCGCGCCGCCAGAAAGCTGCGGTTGGTCTGGAACCCCTGCGCGCGGGCGATGTCCACGTCGCCCAGATCGAAGGGCTTCGCCCCGTCCACCATCCATTGCGCCAAGGCCATGCCCGCGCCGCCCGCCGACTGGATCCCGATGGAATTGAACCCCGCCGCCACCCAGACGTTCTCGCGCCCCGGACACAGCCCCATGTAATAGGCGTTGTCCGGGGTGAAACTCTCCGGCCCGTTAAAGAACGTGTGGATGCCCGCCGATCCCAGCATCGGCATCCGGTTGACGGCCTTTTCGAGGATCGGCTCGAAATGGTCGAAGTCCTCCGGCAGCTGGTCGAACTCGAAATCCTGCGGGATGCCGTTCAGCGCCCAAGGCTTCGCGCCGGGTTCAAAGGCCCCCAGCATCAGCTTGCCCGCGTCTTCCTTGTAATAGGCACATTCGTCCGGCACCCGCAGCACCGGCAGAGGCCCCAGCCCCGCAATGGGTTCCGAGACGATGTAGAAATGCTCGCAGGCCTGAAGCGGGACATCGGTGCCGAGCATCCGCCCCACCTCGCGGCCCCACATGCCCGCGCAGTTGACGACGTGCTCGCAGGCGATCTCCCCGCTGGTGCCATCCTCCGCCAGCCATTGCACGGCGGTGATGCGGTCGTTGACGGCGGTCACACCGGTGGCCTTCACCCGCTCCTGCACCACCGCGCCGCGCATCCGTGCGCCCTTGGCCATGGCCAGCGCGATATTGGCCGGATCGCCCTGCCCGTCCTTGGGCAGATAGACGCCGCCGACGACGCCGTCGGTGTTCAGATGAGGGTACTTCGCCGCGATCTCGGCCACGTCGATCTCGCCGATCTCGACACCAAAGGCCCGCGCCATGGCCGCCGAGCGGCGCAACTCCTCGTGGCGCTCCGCCGTGAGGGCCACGGTGATCGACCCCACCCGCTTGAAACCTGTCGCCACGCCGGTCTCCACCTCCAGCGCGCCGTACAGCTCCTGCGAATACTTCGCCAGCTTCGTCATGTTGGCCGTCGCCCGCAGCTGCGCGATCAGCCCCGCCGCGTGCCACGTGGTGCCGGAGGTCAGCTGCTTGCGCTCCAGCAGCACCACGTCGGTCCAGCCCAGCTTTGTCAGGTGGTAGGCGACGGAGCAGCCGATGACGCCGCCGCCGATGATGACGACGCGCGCGGAAGTGGGAAGGGTCATGTCAGAACCTCGACGGCGGGAACGATTTTTCGCTGAAAAATCGGAAACCGCGCCCTGCGGGCGCGAAGGTGAGTATTTGGACCAAGAAGAAGCATCAGACGATCTCGTGACCCGCCGCACCCAGCCGCCGGGCGATCTCGGCGATATGGGCCGGGCCGGTCTCGCAACAGCCGCCGACGATGCTGGCCCCCATCTCGACCCAGCGCAGCGCGTGGTCGGCATAGACCTCCGGCCCCATGTCGCGGCGGGCGGTCAGCGCGTCCACCGTCGGGCTGTCTTTCAGGAAATCCTTCGTAATCATGGTAAAGCCGTTGCCATAGGCGCCGAAGGGCATACCGGCCCTGGCCAGTTGCTCCAGCGCGGCGGGCATCGCCTCGGGGGCCGAGCAATTGGCCAGCACCGCCGCCGCCCCGTCCCGCGCGATGGCGGCGATCTCTGCCACCGGCTCGCCCGAGCGCAGCCGCGCTCCGTCCTCGTCATCGACCGTCACCGCCAGCCAGACGGGTTTGCCCGTGCGCAGCGCGCCCTCCAGCGCGGCGCGGGCGTGGGCGAGCGAGGCCACGGTTTCGCAGATCAGCAGGTCGACGCGCGGCGCCAGAAACCCCGCCACCTCGGCATAGAGCGGCACGGCCTCGTCATGGGGCGGGTGGATGTCGGGCCGGTAAGAGGCCGCCAGCGGCCCGATGCTGCCGGCGATGCGCCCCCGTCCAGCCGCCTCACGCGCCGCCTCTGCCTCGGACAGGGCGGCGTCGAACAGCGCCTCCAGCCGGTCCTCGATCCCGGCCTTCACCAGCCGGTCGCGGTGCAGCGCATAGGTGTTCGTCGTCGCCACCGTCGCCCCGGCGTCGAAGTAATCGCCATGCACCTGCTGCACCAGCCCGGGGTGTTCGATCATCACCTGCGTCGACCACAGCGGCGTCGGCTTGTCGCCCGCGCGGTGGACCAGTTCCTGGCCCATGCCACCATCAAGAAGGGTTATCGCGGTCACGTCTGGTCTCCTGCATAAGGGGGCGCGCCCCGTCGTTGGTTGTTGCTCAAGGTCACGCTTTCAGTCGCGCGTTCGTCGGGTCCCACAGCGGGCCGTCCGGCTGCACCGTGGCGCGGCGGCGCTGGCCGAAGATGTCGATCTCCACCTCCGTGCCCGCCGTCGCCAGATCGCTCCGCAGCATGCCCAGCGCCACGCATTGCCCGACGCGATAGCCCCATGCGCAAGAGGTCACCTCACCCACCACCGCGCCGTCGTGCAGGATGTTTGCCATATAGGGCGCGTCCTCGTCGCCCGCCGCGACGGTCAGGGTGACAAAGCGTTTCGCCGGGCCCGTTTCGGCCTGCGCCATCAGCGCCGCGCGCCCCGGGAACGCGGGTTTGTCGAAGTGGACGAACCGCTCCAGCCCCGCTTCCAGCAGGGTGTAATCGGTGGACAGGTCGCCCTTCCACGCGCGATAGCCCTTCTCCACCCGCAGGCAATTCAGCGCCCACATGCCAAAGGGTTTCAGCCCGAAGGGACGGCCTGCCTCCAGCAGCATGTCGTAGACGGCGGCGGTGTCCGAGGCCTTGGAATGCACCTCCCACCCCAGTTCGCCCGCAAACGATACGCGCACCAGCTGCACCCAAGTGCCGTTCAGCTGCGCCGACTGGTGCGTCAGCCAGGGCTGCGTCAGGTCCGCTTCGGTCAGCGTGGCGAGGATCTCGCGCGATTTCGGTCCCGTCAGGATCTGGCAGCCGAACTCCCGCGTCACATCCGTCAGGGTGAAAGCGGCACCCTCCGGCACATGGCGTTGCAGCCATTCCAGATCATGCCATTGCGCCACGGCGGCGGTGATGAGGAAGAACATGTCCTCGGCAATCCGCATGGCCGTCATCTCGGTCACGATCCGCCCGCGCGTGTCGGCGAAATACAGCAACCCGATCCGCCCGACCTTCGGGATGCGCCCGGTGCACAGGCTGTCGAGGAACTCCGCCGCCCCCTCGCCCGCCAGCCGGAAGCGCGAGAAGCCCGGCAGGTCCAAAAGCCCCGCCGCATCGCGCACGGCTTCGCATTCCTGTTGTATACGAGGCTGCCAAGAGCCGTTCCTGCCCCATGTCCGGGTCGCCTCTTCGGACAGGTCGTCACCCGGCTGAGCAAACCAGTTCGCCCGCTCCCAGCCATTGTAGGCCCCCATGACGCCGCCCAACTCGCGCACCCGCGCGTCCGCGCCGGACAGCTTGCGGTCACGCGCGGCGGGCCAGCTGTGATACGGGAAGTGCATCGCGTATTCGTGGCCGTAGACCTCCATCGCCTTGTCCACGCAATAGGCGTCGTCGGTATAATCCGTGTAGCGGCGCGGATCGACGGACCACATGTCCCACTCGGTCTGGCCCTCGGTCACCCATTCCGCCAGCACCTTGCCCGCGCCGCCCGCCTGCGTGATGCCAAAGGTAAAGACGCAGGCCTCGAAGGCATCCGGCACACCGGGCATCGGCCCGATCAGCGGCAGGCCGTCCGGCGCATAGGGGATCGGCCCGTTGATGACCCGCCCCACGCCCGACTGCCCCAGCAGCGGCACCCGCGCCATGGCGTCTTCGATGTACCATTCCAGCCGGTCCAGATCGTCCGGATACAGCTGAAAGCTGAAATCCTCCGGCATCGGATCGTCGGGCGTCACCCAATGCGCCTTGCAGTTCCGCTCGTAGGGGCCAAGGTTCAGCCCGTGCTTCTCCTGCCGCAGGTAGTACGAGGAATCCACGTCGCGCAGCAGCGGCAGCTTGCCGTTCTCCTGCGTCCAGGCCTCCAGCTCCGGGATCGGCTCCGTCAGGAAGTACTGGTGGCTCATCACCGCCATGGGCACCCGCCGCCCGCCGTAGGGACGGAACCACTCGCCCACCCGCTGCGCGTAATAGCCCGCCGCGTTTACCACCTTCTCGCAGCGGATCTCGCCCTTTTCCGTCTCGACGATCCACTTGCCCGCCTCGCGCCGCACCCCGGTCGCCCCGCAGAACCGCTCGATCCGCGCCCCGGCCATGCGCGCCCCCCGCGCCAGCGCCTGCGTCAGCTGCGCCGGGTCGATGTCGCCGTCGTCGGGGTCGTACAAGGCCCCCGCCAGATCATGCGTTTCGAGGAAGGGATACCGCGCTTTCAGGTCCGAGACCTGCATCATCTCCAGGTCCATCCCCTGCGCGCGGCCCATGCCCACGGCGCGCTCGAACTCCATCATGCGTTCGCGCGTATGCCCCAGCCGGATCGAGCCGGTGACATGGTAGTTCATCGGGTAATCGACCTCGTCCGCCAGCCGCCGGTAGAGCTGCAACGAATAGCGCTGCATGTTCATCACCGCCCAACTGGTCGAGAACGACGGGCAATTCCCCGCCGCGTGCCATGTCGAGCCCGCCGTCAGCTCGTTCTTTTCCAGCAGGACCACGTCCCACCCGGCCTTGGCGATGTGATAGGCACACGACGCCCCCACCGCACCGCCACCGATGATGACCACGCGCGTCTCGGTCGGGAAATCCTGCTTGCTGTCGGTGCTCATGATTGCGGTACTCCGTCCGTGATGTCGTAGTAATCGCCCTTGTCGGCGGTAAAGATGTGCTTGGTCAGGCGCAGACCGGTGCGCGCGTCCAAGGCGCCGAGGGCAAAGCTGATCGTGTCCTCATCATGCGCCTGCCAGAACAGGAAAGACCCGCAGACGGGGCAGAACCCGCGTTGCGCCTTGTCCGAACTGTCGAACCAGCGCAGCGCTCCGCTGATGGTCAGATCTGCCTTGGGCACGTAGGCCGAGGCCCAGAGATGCCCCGACTGCCGCCGGCACTGGCCACAATGGCAGACGCTGGCCCCCTGCGGGACTGCCGCCGTCTCGAAGCTCACCGCGCCGCACAGGCACCGTCCTCGCGTCATCTTTGCTCCCTCAATAGACCGGCGGCGCGATCACCCAGATCGCGGTCGCGGGCACATCGTACGGATTTTCCCAACGCATCGGCTCGCCCCGGATGCGAAAGCTGTCACCCGGCCCGATCTCGAACCGGTCGCCCCCAATGGTCACCACCAATCGGCCAGAGACCAGCCAAGCCACCTCCTGCGTCGGGCGCGTCACGGTCTCGCCGATCTCGGACCCCGGCTCAAAGACACAGTGCACCATCTCGAAATCATCGGTCAGATCGGGCGAGAGCAGTTCTTCGACCAGCCCGGACACCCGGCTGCCGATGGGCCTGCGCGCGCCCGCCCGGACCACGCGCCCGGCCTCCGGCCCCTCGGCCTGATGCCGTGCCAGCATGGAGACGGTGACGCCCAGCAGTTCGGCCATGTGCCGCAATTCGGTGATCGAGGGCTGCGACAGGTCGCGCTCCACCTGGCTCATCCAGCCGACGGACCGCCCAAGCCCCTCGGCCACCTGCGCCAACGTCAGGCCACGCGCGCGGCGCAAGGCGCGGATATCCGCGCCAAGGGTTTCGAAAGAGGGGCTGTCGTCAGGCATGGCACGCGAGTCGTGAAATTCTATGTCAGAATTTCACGCTGCCACGGGTTCATGAAATTTCAAAATGAAATTTCACGCGCCTCACCCGGCCGTGGCGAACACCTCGTCGAGGATCGCCTGAAGCGCCGTCGCGTCGCCTTCGGTAAAGGCGTCGGGAAAGTCGCTGTCGATGTCAAAGACCCCCAGCAACCGCCCCGCCCCGTCGCGCACCGGCAGGACCAGCTCCGACCGCGTGGAACTGGCGCAGGCGATATGGCCCGGAAAGGCATCCACGTCGGGCACCAGCTGCACCTCGCCGGTTCTGGCACAGGCGCCACAGACCCCACGGGAAAACGGGATGACGAGGCAGCCATGTCCGCCCTGATACGGCCCGATCTTCAGCAGTTCCGGGGCCACGACGCGGTAGAACCCGGTCCAGTGAAAGCGGTCGTCCGCGTGGTGCACTTCGCAGGCGAGGGTCGCCATCAGGGCAACGGTGTCGGTCTCGCCTTCGGTGAGGGCGGCGATGGTCTTGGTCAGGTCGGTGTAATCAACGGTCATGGCGTCACATGTGGCACGGTCGGATGCGAGGGGCCAGCCCCTCGCGCTCCCCGAGGTATTTGGATCAAGATGAAGCAGGGGCGCGGTGTCTTGCCCCTGCGTCGGTGGCTTGTGTCAAAGCCGTTCGATGGCGATGGCGGTGCCTTCGCCGCCGCCGATGCAGATGGCGGCCACGCCGCGCCTGAGGCCGCGCTTTTCCAGTGCATTCAGCAGGGTGACGATGATGCGCGCGCCGCTTGCGCCGATCGGGTGGCCCAGCGCGCAGGCCCCGCCGTTCACGTTCACGATGTCACGCGGCAGGCCCATTTCCTTCATGAAGGCCATGGGCACCACGGCAAAGGCCTCGTTGACCTCCCACAGGTCCACATCGCCCTTCTTCCAGCCGATGCGGTCCAGCAGCTTTTGCGCGGCGGGGATCGGCGCAGTCGGGAAGTCCTTGGGCGCCTGCGCGTGGCTGGCGTGGCCAAGGATACGGGCGCGCGGCACCACCCCGGTGCGCCTGACCTCGTCGAGCGTGGTCATCACCAGCGCCGCCGCGCCATCGCTGATCGACGAGGAATTCGCCGCCGTGACGGTGCCGTCCTTGCGGAAGGCGGGTTTCAACAGCGGGATCTTTTCCGGGCGCGCCTTGCCGGGCTGCTCGTCGCGGGTGATGATCTCCTCGCCGTGACGGCTGTGCAGCGTGACCGGCGTGATCTCGCGGTCGAACGCATCCGAGCGCTCCGCGTCCAGAGCGTTCGACAGGGAGGCCAGCGCGTATTGGTCCTGCGCCTCTCGGGTGAACTGGAAGGCTTCGGCGCAGTCCTCGGCGAAGGTGCCCATCAGCCGCCCCTTGTCATAGGCGTCCTCCAGCCCGTCGAGGAACATGTGGTCGGTCACCTGCTGGTGCCCGATCCGCGCGCCGCCGCGCATCTTTGGCAGCAGGTAGGGAGATTCGGTCATCGACTCCATGCCGCCCGCGACCATCGTCGTGGCATGGCCCAGCGCCAGCCGGTCCCAGGCCATCATCGCGGCCTTCATGCCCGATCCGCACATCTTGTTGAGCGTGGTGGCCGGGACGTCCTCGCCCAGCCCCCCGGCGAATCCCGCCTGCCGCGCCGGGGCCTGCCCC
Organism: Sagittula sp. S175; assembly: GCF_049800975.1. Lineage (NCBI taxonomy): Bacteria > Pseudomonadati > Pseudomonadota > Alphaproteobacteria > Rhodobacterales > Roseobacteraceae > Sagittula > Sagittula sp. S175. The sequence continues at coordinate 101,254 of NZ_JBNAGB010000005.1, read as the reverse complement.
TGACCCGCGGGCAGCACGCAGCCCATCAGCAACTCGTCCACCTGCGGTCCGCTCGCCTCTGCCATGGCCGCGCGGATCGCCGCGCCGCCCAGCGTTGCCGCCGGTACGCCTTCGAACACGCCCTGGAATCCCCCCATGGGCGTGCGCGACGCCCCCGTGATCACCACGTCTTTCATCTCTCTCGCTCCCGTCGTTTTCCCATGCATACCGAATGGTAAGGAATGCCGTCTAGGCTGTGGATCAAAGACAACCTTCGGGCAGCAGGAACCTGACATGCAATTGAACACCCGTTCCGAAAATGGGGTCGAGGTCATCACCGTCGATGCCGACCGGATCGACGCCGCCGTGGCCATCAGTTTCAAGGACCGGATGCGGGAATCGCTGACCAACGGGTCCGGGCGTTTCGTGCTCGATCTGGAAAAGGTCGACTTCATCGATTCCAGCGGCCTTGGCGCCATCGTCGCCGCGATGAAACTCATGCCACAGGGGTCGAAGCTGGAGCTTGCCGGCCTGACCCCCGCCGTGGACAAGGTCTTTCGCATGACCCGCATGGATTCGATCTTTGTCATCCACCCGTCGGCCTCGGCGGCCCTCGGGGCCTGAGGACGCGGCGGGGGCGTGCCGATGTTCGCGGAAACGCTGGAGGATGATCGCCTCTCCATCCAGGGAATTTTGCCCAGCACGCCCGATGCCGTGACCGCGGCCCTGCGCGACCTGCGCGCGCATATGACGGCCGTCCCCGCCCTCGCCCATCTCGACCCGTCGTGGGAAATCGTTCTGGCCGAAGTGCTCAACAACATCGTCGAACACGCCTATGCCAATTGTCCGGAGGGCGAGATCCGCTTTCAGATCACCGTCGCCCCCACGCTTTTGCAGGCAGAATTCTGCGATTGCGGTCGCGCCATGCCCAATGGCGCCCCGCCGCAGCCCAAACCCGCCAATCTCGACGTCCCCTCCGAGGACCTGCCAGAGGGCGGATTCGGCTGGTCGCTGATCCACGCCCTCGTCTCGCGTCTGGATTACACCCGCAGCGACGGTCACAACCACCTTGCACTGGAAATGCCGCTGCGCTGAGGGGGCGCCCGAAAATGACCGCGCTGCGGTCCAAATCGCGCCCGATTCCGACGACATATTCGGTCCTGTAGCTGCATATGGCTTCACCTCGGCACCGGGTGTTATCAGCCCCCACCCAGTACCCGGTGCCGAGGTTCCTAAATCCCTGACACGCCCGACAACACGCCCCACACGGCGTGTTTTTTTGTGCCTGTCGACCTCCAGTCCGTCCCCCGCACGTCCCCCGCACGTCGGCCCCGAAATCACCCAACTCGCTCCACATTCCCGCCCCGTTCGGAAACGATAATCGTTCCTGTAGCTGCATAGGCTTCACCTCGGTGCCGGGCGTTATCAGCCCCCACCCAGTGCCCGGTGCCGAGGTCTCAAAAACGCGCCCCCCACGGCGCGTTTTTTTATGCCCGCCGCCCCGACACCTGCCCCCAAATCACCGCACGCGTTCCATATTCCGGCCCCGTTCGGAAACGATAACGGGTCTTGTAGCTGCATAGGCTTCAACCTCGGCACCGGGCGTTATCAGCCCCCACCCAGTGTCCGGTGCCGGGGTTCCAATGCGCCACCCAACTAAATCACCACATTGACGCTGCCGGTGCGCACCGACATCTTCCCCGCAACAAGGGAGGACTTCATGCGCGATTTCCACATGCCCGGCCGCTCGGCGGTCTGGGCTGAAAACGGCCTTTGCGCCACATCGCATCCGCTGGCCGCCAGCGCCGCCATCGACATCCTGCGCCGGGGCGGCAACGCCATGGATGCCGCCATCGCCGGAGCCCTGATCCTCGGCTGTGCCGAACCGGCCATGACCGGGATCGGCGGCGACTGCTTTTCACTCGTCTCGCCCGCCGGGACCGAGGATGTCATCGCCGTGAACGGCTCGGGCCGCGCGCCCGCCGGGCACAACGCCGCCGACCTGCGCGCGGCGGGCCACGCCACCGTCCCCACCGAAAGCGCGCTGGCCGTCACCGTGCCCGGCGCCATCGACGCCTTCTGCGCCATGTCGGACAAATGGGGCAAGCTCGGCCTCGCCGACAGCCTCGCCCCCGCGATTCACTACATGGAAAACGGCATTCCCGTCGCGCCGCGCGTGGCCTTTGACTACGGGCAGGCGCATGGACGGCTGCAAGGGGCGGCGCAGACCCATTTCCTGCCGTGGAACCGCGCGCCGAAACCCGGTGACAAGCTCGCTCTTCCGGGCAATGCCGAGGTCCTCAAACGCATCGCGCAACAGGGCCGCGACGGCTTTTACACCGGCGAGGTGGCCGAGGACATGGTCGCCAGCCTCAACGCGCTCGGCGGCGCGCACACGCTGGACGATTTCGCCGCCGCCCGCACCGATTTCGCAGCGCCCCTGACCGGCACCTACAAGGACCGCGAGCTGCTCGAGCATCCGCCGAACGGTCAGGGCCTCACCGCGCATCTGATGCTGAACATCCTGTCGCATTTCGACGTGGCCTCCATGGACCCCTTCGGCGCCGACCGCGCCCATGTGGAGGCCGAGGCCGCCAAGCTCGCCTATGACGCGCGCAACCGCTTTGTCTCCGATCCGTCCACCATGACGCGGCTCGACCACCTGCAAAGCCCTGAAACCGCAGCGAAACTCGCCGCGCTCATCGACATGAAGCGCGCCATGCCCTCGGCCACAACGATCTCCGAGGCGGTGCACAAGGACACCATCTACCTCACCGTCGTCGACCGCGACCGCATGGTCGTCTCGCTGATCTACTCGGTCTTCCACAGCTTTGGCTCCGGGCTGGCGTCGGACAAGTTCGGCGTGCTGTTCCAGAACCGTGGCGCGGGCTTCTCGCTGACCGAAGGCCACCCCAACGAGATGGCCGGCGGCAAGCGCCCGATGCACACGATCATCCCCGCCATGGTCCGCGACGGTGGCCGCGTCACCATGCCCTTCGGCGTGATGGGTGGGCAGTACCAGCCCAACGGCCATGCCCGCGTTCTGTCGAACATGACCGATTTCGGCATGGACCCGCAGGCGGCGCTGGATGCCCCGCGCAGCTTTGCCGAGGGCAACACGCTGCAACTGGAGCGCGGCTACGACGCGACGGTCGCCGCCGATCTGGCCGAGAGGGGCCACAAGGTCGAGACCCCTGTTACCCCCATCGGTGGCGCTCAGGCGATCCTCATCCATCCTTCGGGTGTCCTCGAAGGCGCCTCCGACCCGCGCAAGGATGGCTGTGCCCTGGGTTACTAGGCCCCTCCGTCCAACCCGAAAGTATATAAAAATCAATGTGGGTGCCGTTAAGAATTCCTAACAGCGCCCCATTCTCGCCCCGGTTGGACTGCACCCATAGCGTGTATCACTACCGGAGTCTCAGAATGGTCCTGCCGCACACCGCCTTCGCCCGCCTGTTCACCCGGGCGCTTGTCTTCAACGGGCGTTCCAGCCGGTCGGAATTCTGGTGGGGGCAGACGATGCTGGGCAGCGTGGCCGTGGCGGCCGTCTACATTCTGGTCCTCTCCATGCCGGTGTCGATCCTCGACGCCGGGGCGACGCCGCTCACCGACAGCGCCATGGTGATGACCCTGCTCGGCCTGTCCGCCGGTCTCACGCTGATAAATTTCACGGCGCAGGCCCGCCGCCTGCACGATGCCGGGTATTCCTCGCTGTGGATGCTGGTCAGCTTCGTGCCACTGATCGGCGCGCTGGTGCTGCTGGTGCTTTATGTCATGCCGTCCGAAAACGGGTCGAACAAGTGGGGGGCAGGCCCCGACGGCCCCATGGGCTTTGACGACCGCCCCCTGCGCGAGGGCGGAGAGGCAGAACTCTCCCCCACCCCCGCAGCCCCGCGCAAGGTCAAGGCCAAGGGCAAGGCCGGGCGCAAACCCTCCGCCTGGGACAGTTACGCCATCCTCGCCAACGGCGACGCCGATGCCCCGCCCCCGCCGCAGGTGGTCGAGGCGCGCAAGGCCGAGATCAGCGATTACTACCGCCGCAACGTGTTGAAACAGGCCGATATTCCGGCAGAGTGACGGCTGGATATGCGTAGGTCGGGGCTGTGCCCCGACTCCCCCGCAAAATCAGCCCAGACGATCAGTAGGAATAGGCCCCGTAGATCTTCGTCAGATCGCCGTTCCAGTCGCCGTGGTAATGCTCCAGCAACTCGTCCGACGGCACCTTCCCGCTTTCGACCGATTCCTTCAGCGCGTTCAGGAAATGCGTCTCGTTCGGCACAAGGCCCCCGGCCCCCGGACGTGCGCGCGCCACCAGACCCGCCTCGGCGATCTCCAGCACCTCGCGCGCCAGCGCATGCATCGAGATCCCATCGACCTCTGCCTGCAAGCCCTCGCGCGTCGCCGCCAGCCGCAGCGCCTCGCGCTGCTCGGCAGACCAGCCCTTGCACAGATCCCAGGCCGCATCCAGCGCGCCCTGATCGTACATCAGCCCGACCCACAGCGCCGGCAGCGCGCACAGCCGCCGCCACGGACCACCATCGGCCCCGCGCATCTCGATATACTTCTTCACCCGCGCATCCGGGAAAGCGGTCGTCAGGTGATCCGCCCAATCCGACAGCGTCGGTTTTTCACCGGGCAGCGCGGGCAGTTCACCCTTCAGGAAGTCACGGAACGACATCCCCAGCGCATCAATGTACTTCCCGTCGCGGTAGACAAAGTACATCGGCACATCCAGCGCATATTCCGCCCAGCGCTCGAACCCGAATCCCTCTTCAAAGACGAAGGGCAGCATCCCGGTCCGCGAATCGTCCAGCGTCTCCCAGATCTGCATCCGCTTGGACTTCACGCCCACGGGCTTGCCCTCGAAGAAGGGCGAATTCGCGAACAGAGCCGTCGCCACGGGCGACAGGGCCAGCGCCACGCGCAGCTTCTGCACCATGTCCGCCTCGGACCCGAAATCGAGGTTCACCTGCACGGTGCAGGTCCGCCGCATCATCTCGCGCCCCGTGGTGCCGACGGTCGGCATATAGGCATCCATCAGCTTGTAGCGCCCCTTGGGCATCAGCGGCATCTCGTCATGCGACCAGATCGGCGCAGCACCGAGGCCAATGAAGCCCACGCCGATCTCGTCGGCGATGTCCTTCACCTCGCGCAGGTGCTCGTTCACCTCGTCGCAGGTCTGGTGGATGGTCTCCAGCGGAGCACCGGACAGCTCCAGCGCGCCTCCCGGCTCCAGCGAGACATTCGCCCCGTCCTTGGTCAGCCCGATGATGTGGCCGCCTTCCTCCACCGGGGCCCAGCCCCAGCGGTCGCGCAGGCCTTCCAGCACGGCGCGAATGGACCGCTCACCGTCATAGGGCAGCGGTTTCAGCGAGTCCTTGCAGTAGCCGAACTTCTCGTGCTCGGTCCCGATGCGCCAGTCGTCCTTGGGCTTGCACCCCGAGGCAAGGTATTCTGCCAGTTGCTCATGGCGCTCGATCGGCCCGCCGCCGGACTGAGGAATGGACATGTGAGCGCTCCCAAATGCGTTTCGTGTCGTCTGCACCTAACGTCCTGAGGGCAATATTCCAGAGTGTCAATGCAACCGAATGGCTGGGTTCTGCGCCCCCTGTGTGCGCCAGATCACAACCGGCCCCGGAGAGGTGCCCTCCATGTGGCGCAGCATGTGCTCCGTCTGGATGCCCGGAAGGCTGGCGAAGGCGTCGAACAGCTGGTCCGCGCCCTTGGCCGTCAGCGGGATATGCAACGGCTGCTGCCCCGGCGCGCGCAGCACCCAATGCGGCGGCTTCCCCGAAGGGTCCAGCACCAGCGAGGACATGGCCTCGAGGTCGACGATCCCACCGTTCAGCGGCCCGAAGTAGCTGACGCGACGTTCCACCACCTGCACCACGCCGGGGCCGCCGTTACCTTGGTGAAAACGCGCCCGCTGCACGCCCGCGACGATCCAGGCACCACCCGCGAGGCAGACCAGCCAGCCGATCCAGTGCAACAGCCCGCCGCCGGTGAACAGCGCCCAGTAAAGCCCCAGCGCCACCACGGCGACGCCCGCCAGAACCTCCTGCCAGCGCGCCAGCGCCGCGCGCACCTCGGGCCGGATCATGCCGGGTTGCCCAACGTGACGGGCTGCGCCAGCAGCGCCACGCGGTAGTCGCCGCAGCGCTCGAATCCCAGCCCCTCGTACATCTCGGACGCCCCGTCCGAGGCCGAGAACAGCATCGCCCGCGTCACCCCCTCGCCCGCCAGTTCCGCCAGCATCCCGGCGATCACGCGACGCGCATAGCCACGCCGCCGCGCTTCGGGCGGTGTCCAGACGCTGCCCAGCTGCACCGCCGAGCCCGCCCGCGCGTTGATCCCCGCCATGGCCACCGGGACGCCGTCATCCTCCAGCAGCCACAGCCGCCCCGCCAGCACCGACCGTGCCGCCCGCGCCCGCGCGACCTCGTCGGGATCGCCCGGGTCCTGCACGCCGGTCTCTGCCATCAGGTCGCGGAACCACGGCACCAGCGCCGGCACATCGGCGGCCTCGGCCCTGCGCACGCCCGCATGATCGCCGCCCGGACCAACCGCGCGCCGGAACAGCGGCTGCACCGCATTCATCTGCCACGCCTCGGCCCGCACCGGCAAAGCCTCCACCACGGTCTGCACCTGCTCCGCCGCGCCGCTCATGCCCGACAGCGTGTAGCCCTTCAGCAAATGCGCATAGGTCTGCGCCTCCGTCGCGGTCAGCCCCGGCAACTGGCACAGGAGGAACCCGCCGTTGGTCGCGCCGAACACGCCGGTGATTCCTTCTCCGGTCTCGCGCAGGAAAAACGCCGTGCCATGCACATGGTCGCGGTCGTCGGTGCCATGCGCCTCCAGGTTGCCCAGCAGGAACATCGACGTCTCGATATGCCCTTCGAGGAAAGCGGCTATGGCCCCCGCATCCTCCATCCCGGCCTTGCGGATCATGCCCCGCCCTCCATGTCGCGTAGGTCGGGGCTGTGCCCCGACTCCCCCCGCCAGTCGCCCACCGCCACCTGCCACAGCGTCAGCGCCGCCACCGCCGCCGTCTCCGCCCGCAGGATGCGCGGGCCAAGGCTGATCGCCGTGGCGCAGTCCATCCCGCGCAACCTTGCGCGCTCCGCTTCGGAAAACCCGCCCTCCGGCCCGATCAGCACGGCCCATGGCCCCGGCTCAAGCCCGTCCAAGGACACCGCCGTCCCCACGGCGCTCTCGTCGCAGAACAGGATGCGCCGCGCGGGGTCCCAGTCCGCCAGCAGCCGGTCCAGCTTTGCCATCTCGCCCACCTCGGGCACAAACGTCCCACCGCATTGCTCGGCGGCCTCGACCGCATGCGCCTGCTGCTTTTCCACCCGCCAGCGTTCCGAGTTGGTGTATTCCGTCTGCACCGGCAGCACCCGGCGCACGCCCATCTCGACGGCCTTCTCGACGATGAAATCGGTGCGCGCCTTCTTCACCGGGGCAAAGACCAGCCAAAGATCCGGCGGCACGCCCTGCGGCGCCGATTGTGCCCGGCACACCAGTTCCCCGCCGCGCTTGCCCACCTGCGTCACCTCGGCGCGCCATTCGCCGTCGCGCCCGTTGAACAGCGCCACATGCGCGCCTTCCGTCAGCCGCATCACGCCGAACAGGTAATGCGCCTGTTCCTTCTCGAGGCTGACGGCCTGTTCCTCGGCCAGCGGCTGGTCTACAAACAGCCGGACTTTGACTTTTTCCTGATCCATGGGGCGGAACATATGACCGGCACGCAGCAAGCGCCAGACACGGCGGGGCAAGTTTCCGACGCGGTCAAGGGCAACTGGGTCGACACCCTCGCCCCGTCCTGGAGCCGCCCCTACCTGCGCCTGAGCCGCGCCGACCGCCCCATCGGCACCTGGCTCCTGCTCCTGCCCTGCTGGTGGGGGCTGGTGCTGGCCATGGTCTCGGACGGGCGGGCCAGCTGGTTCGACGCGTGGATCTTCGTCGGCTGCGGGCTGGGCGCGTGGCTGATGCGCGGCGCGGGCTGCACCTGGAACGACATCACCGACCGCCACATCGACGGCTCGGTGGCGCGCACCGCCTCGCGCCCGATCCCCTCGGGTCAGGTCACCACGAAACAGGCGCTCGGCTGGGCGGTCGCGCAATGCCTGATCGCCTTCTGCATCCTCGTGACCTTCCCGCCCATGGCCATCGCGCTTGGTGTGCTGTCGCTGCTGCCCGTCACGATCTACCCCTTCGCCAAGCGCTTCACCTGGTGGCCGCAGGTCTTCCTCGGCATCGCCTTCAACTGGGGCGCGCTGCTGGCCTGGACCGCCCACACCGGCAGCCTCGGCCTGCCCGCCGTCCTCCTTTATCTATCGGGCATGGCGTGGACCCTGTTCTACGACACCATCTACGCCCATCAGGACAAGGAAGACGACGCCCTCATCGGTGTCAAATCCACCGCCCGCCTGTTCGGAGACGACACCCCCAAGTGGCTCGCCCGCTTCCTCGTCATCACCGTCTCGCTCATGGGGATCGCCACCGTCCTCGCCGCGCCCGATGGCGAACCGCTGAAGCTGGTCCTCCTGCTCCTTGGTCCTTGGGCGATGGGCTGGCACATGGTCTGGCAGATGCGCCGCGTGAAACTGGATGACAACGAACGCCTGCTAATGCTCTTCCGCGCGAACCGTGATTGCGGCCTTCTGCCCGTGCTGTTTTTCGCCACCGCCATAATCGCCTGATTGCGCCGCCCCCCCGGCTTGCGTATCAGTCCTTAACCCGGAACTTGGGAACTACGCCTTACATGCGGCTTTCATCGCTCTTCATCGTCGCCGGAACCTTTGCCGCCGCAGGGGCCGCAAGCCTGCTGGCCGCCTACTTCTCGGCAGGGATGGTGGAAAGCGCATCGCAGACCGGGGTGCTGAGCGAACTCGACAACGAGGGCCTGACCTGGGCCGAGGTCGACACCAACGGCCTTCAGGTCTTTCTCATCGGCACCGCCCCCGACGAGGCCGCGCGCTTTCAGGCGCTCTCGGCCGCCGGTCGCGTGGTGGACGCCTCGCGCGTCATCGACCAGATGCTCGTCGAGGAACCCGAGGACATGGCGCCCCCGCGCTTCTCGATCGAGATCCTGCGCAACGACGCCGGCATCTCTGTCATCGGCCTCGTGCCCGCCTCCACCGACCGCGAAGACCTGATGGAAAGCTTCCGCTCCATCGCGGGCAGCGCCGAGGTCTCCGACCTGCTCGAAGCCGCCGACTTCCCCGCCCCCGACGGCTGGGAGGACGCGCTGCGCTACGCCACCGGCGCCCTGCGCGACCTGCCCCGGTCCAAGATCTCGGTGGCCGCCGACATGGTCGACATCAAGGCCATGACCGACAGCGCCGAGGCCCGGACCCGGCTGGAAACCACCCTCACCCGGCGCAAGCCCTCCGACCTGCGGCTGGCGCTGGAACTGACCGCGCCCCGCCCGGTCATCACGCCCTTCACCCTGCGCTTCCTCATCGACGAGGACGGCCCGCGCTTCGACGCCTGCTCTGCCGACACCGAGGAAGCCCGCGCCCGCATCCTGCGCGCCGCCGCCCGCGCGGGGCTCGAGGGCAAGGCCAGCTGCACCCTCGGCCTCGGCGTGCCCTCGCGCCGCTGGGCCGATGCCGTCGAACTGGCGATCTCGAAACTCACCGACCTCGGCGGCGGCTCCGTCACCTTCTCCAACGCCGACGTGACCCTCGTCGCCCTCGAAGGCACCGCGCAGAACACCTTCGACCGCGTCGTCGGCGAACTCGAATCGACCCTGCCGGACGTCTTCGCCCTGCACACCGTCCTGCCCAAGGCCCCCGAGGCCAGCGCCGAAGGTCCGCCCGACTTCACCGCAACGCTGTCCCCCGAAGGCCGCGTGCAACTGCGCGGCCGCCTGAACTCCGAAATCGCCCGCCAGACCGCCGACAGCTACGCCAAGGCCCGCTTCGGCTCCGATCAGGTCTACACCGCCGCCCGCGTCGTCGAAGGTCTGCCGATGGACTGGTCCGTCCGCACCCTCGCCGCGCTCGAAGCGCTCTCGATGCTCGCCAACGGCGCGATCACCGTGACCCCGGACAATGTCGTCGTCACCGGCCAGACCGGGATGAAGGACGCCAGCGCCCGCATCTCCGCCCTCTTCGGCACGAAACTCGGCGAAGAAGCCACCTTCGAGATCGACGTCGCCTATATCGAACGCCTCGACCCGACCCTCGGCCTGCCCTCGCCCGAACAATGCGAACGCATGATCGTGGAAACCGTCGGCGCGCGCAAACTCAGCTTCGAACCCGGCTCCGCCACGCTCGACGGCTCGGCCCGCGCGATCCTCGACGACCTCGCCGACCTGCTGAAGAAATGCGGCGACATCCCGCTGGAAATCGGCGGCCACACCGACAGCCAGGGCCGCGAGACGATGAACCAGCAGCTTTCGCAGAAACGCGCGCAGGCCGTTCTGGACGCGCTGCGCACACGCCTCGTGCCGGTCGCCAGCTACACCGTCAAAGGCTACGGCGAGGAAACCCCCATCGCCACCAACGACACCGAGGAAGGCCGCGAGGCCAACCGCCGCATCGAGTTCACGCTCATCCGGGACCCGAACGCGCCCGCCCCCGCTGCGGCCCCCGCCGCGCCCGAGGCTGACACCGATGCAGGCAGCGCCGCATCCGATGCCGCCCCCGAAGCGACCGGCACCGACGGCGGCGTCGTGGCCACACAAGGCGCGGAGGCAGGCACCGACGGGGCCGACGCCCCGCTTCAGGACCCAGCCGCGACCGAGGCCGCCGCCAGCATCGGCGCCGACAAGGCCGTGCCCGATGGCGCGGTCCGCGAACCAGATTTCAAGCCCGAAACGGGCAACGACGGCTAAGACCGCCTGAGGGACAACAAAAACAATGGACAGAACCCAGTTCATCATCACCACGGCGATCATCCTGTTCGTGGCCTTCGGCCTCGGCTGGTTCGCGCATTGGCTCATCCACCGCTTCAAGCGCGTCAGCCAGGCCGACATGGATCAGCTCGAACGCATGAGCCAGGAACTGCACGAGGCCGAGGAGACCCGCGATCAGGCGATCACCTACCTGCAACAGCGCGAGGCCGAGCTGACCAACCAGCTGGCCCAGACCGAGGCAGAGCTTTCGGCAGCCATGGACGGCCTGCGCGAGGCCCGTCAGGAAGCCGAGGAAATGCGCTCCTACGCCGAACGTCTGCACAACCAGCACCACAGCTGACACATCATCTGCCACAGGGGCGCGCGGCCTGCGCCGGGCGTGATTTTTCGCAGAAAAATCGGTCCTCCCCCCGAGGTCAGGCGCATTGGTTAAGATGCTGCGCTGCGGCGCAACACCTCTCCGGCGTCAAAGGTTAACAACCGGCCGCTTTGCCCCGTCAAAGCGGCCGGTTCTGCGTTCAACATCCGGTAAACGCCCGCCGCGCGCCGTTAACGCGCTGTGGTGTCCGCTCCGCAGGCGCCCACATCTTGTGCCCCGGACACCGTGCGCCGCGTTCACCTTTGCTTGGCGCACCCGCCAAACCAGCCCAGACGCCCCGATTTACCCTTTGGCAACGCCCTGTCCTTCCCGCCCGCTTGGCTCTATCTAGGGGGCAACGAGACATGCCAGAGGCCCCAATGACCCAGATCATCTCCCAGCTTTCCGACATTTCCGACCGCTACGACGCCCTCTTCGTCGATCTCTGGGGCTGCGTCCACAACGGGGTCAAGGCCTTCCCCGAGGCCGTCGCCGCCCTCCAGTCCTACCGCGCCCGCGGCGGCGTGGTGGTGCTGGTGACCAACGCGCCCCGCTCCCGGCACGAAGTGGCCAAGCAGTTGATAAAGTTCGACGTTCCCGAAGACGCCTATGACGCCATCGCCACCTCTGGCGACAGCGCCCGCGCCGCCATGTTCACCGGCGCGGTGGGGTCAAAGGTCTGGTTCATGGGCCATGACTTCGACCTGACCTTCTTCGAACCGCTCTCGCTGATCGACAACCCGGTCCACATCGAACGCGTGCCGCTGGCCGAGGCCGAGGGCATCGTCTGCTGCGGCCCCTTCGACCCCCATGCCGATCCCGCCGTTAACCGTCCGGAATTCATTCTTGCCAAGCAGAACGGCCTCAAACTGCTGTGTGCGAACCCAGATATTGTGGTCGATCGCGGCGAACGCCGAGAGTACTGCGCCGGGGCGCTGGCCAAGCTCTACACCGAGATGGGTGGCGAAAGCCTCTACTTCGGCAAGCCCCATCCCCCCATATACGACCTCGCCCGCCGGCGCCTGTCGCAGATTCGTCCCGGCATTTCAGACGCTTCCATCCTCGCCATCGGGGACGGCCCCGCCACCGACATCCTTGGCGCCATGGGCGAGGACATCGATTCCCTCTTCATCTCCGGCGGCCTCGCACGGGAGGAGACCAAAACGACGCACCAGCCCGACCCAACCGCGCTAAGCGATTATATTAAAAAGGAAAAAATCTCTCCGACCTATACCATAGGCGCATTGCGGTAACAAAATTACCGCTTGCTTTTGCTGCATCCGCAAAGTAATAAAATTACCAAACACGGCGCCTATTGGCGATTTTGTTACCGGATGGAGCTCATGGAGGGCAAGATGTTGGACAACCTGCCGCGCGGAACGATCTGCATCGAGGACATCGAGATGGGCATGACCCGTTACCTGCGCAAGCAAGTGACGGATCAAGACATTGAAATGTTTGCCGAAGTCTCCACCGACCGCAACCCGGTGCACCTGGACGACGATTACGCGCAGGACACCATCTTCGAGGGGCGCATCGCTCACGGGATGTTAACCGCCGGTCTGATATCAGCAGTCATCGGCGAACAGCTTCCGGGCCACGGCACCGTTTACCTTGGCCAGTCGCTGAAGTTCCTCGCCCCCGTCCGCCCCGGCGACGTGGTTTATGCCGAGGTCAAGGTGACCGACATCGACCACGCCAAGCGCCGCGTGACGCTGGAAACGCATTGCTCGGTCGATGGCAAGAAGGTCGTCATCGGCGAGGCCAAGGTGCTCGCCCCCTCGCGCAAGTTCGATTGACAACAGGCCACGCAGCGGCTGGTGCAGGGCAAAACATGTTGCGCCCTGCAACACCCAAAGCACCCATGTCAAAAGCGCCCCGCTGGGCGCTTTTTTCTTTTAAAGACAATCCTCTACCCGGAAACCCTCCGGCACCTGATCGCGCCCGTCCAGCACCAGATCGGCCATTACCTCGCTCACCTTCGGCGCCATGCCAAAGCCGATCTTGAACCCGCCATTCGCCACGAAATGCCCCGCCCGACCGGGCCATTCGCCCAGCACCGGCGCCCGCGTCCGCGCCCTTGGCCGCACCCCGGCCCAGCGCTCCACGACCTCGGCATCGCGCAGCGCCGGCAAGGCCTCCCGCGCCCGCGCGATCAAATCCTCGCACCCGCCATCCACCGAATTTTCCGAGGAAAATTCACGCTCCGTCGTCGATCCGATCGCTACCGTCCCATCCGCATGGGGCACGATGTGCAGCCCGCCAACGAACAATTGCGGCGCCTCGCGCGCCTCGCACCGGAACGACGCCGACTGCCCCTTCACACCATCCCCGACCTTGCGTTCCAGGGCGTCTGACAACGCCTGCAATCCCCGCCAGCCACAGGCCCAGACCACAGCCCCCGCATTCGGGGCTTCGGCCTGAACCTCGACCCCACGCGCCGCCAAAGCCGCCACCAGAGCCGCACAAGCCCGGCGCGGATGCATCCGAGCCGACAGCGTGTCCCGGATCACCCAACCCGTTGGCGATGCTGGCGAAAACCCTTCTGCCGAAGGGACCACCTCCCACACCGCCCGGCCCTGCCACAGTTCCGCCGCCCCCTCGGCCCGCGCCCGTGCCAGGGCCAGACCGTTCTCGTCCATGATCGGTTGCAGGCGCCCCGTCCGGCCATAGCCCGACGACACGCCGCCCGCCGCCTGCACCCCGGCCCAGAACCCTTCGGCCATCAAAAGGCTCTCCAGTTGAAAGGCCTTCTTGGCGTTCCAGTTCTCAGGCACATGGGGCGCAAGCGCGCCCACCAACCCGCCCGACGACCCCGCCCCCGCGCCGAAAGGATCGACCACCTGCACCCGCGCGCCGCGCTGCACACAGGCCCAGGCAATCGACAGGCCAAAGATTCCCGCCCCCCGAACCGTCACATCCACGCTTGCCATTGCCGTCCCTTCCCGTCACATCTCGGCCATACCTCTAAGGACTTCCCCGATGCCCGACCAGAGCCCGCTGCTCGATTGGAGCGACGACATCCCCGTCTCGACCCGCTTCGACGACCCGTATTTCTCGCTGGACAACGGGCTGGCCGAAACGCGGCACACGTTCCTTGCGGGCAATGGCCTGCCCGAGAGGTTCCGCGACGGGTTTCACATCGCCGAACTGGGGTTTGGCACAGGGCTCAACCTGCTGGCAGCGCTGCATCTTTGGCGCGCGACGGACCAAGCCGGGCAGCTGCATTTCACCACCTTCGAGATGTACCCGCTGGCCGCCTCCGAGATGACGCGCGCGCAAACCGCCTTCCCGGAAATGGCCGAGATCGCCGCCGGGCTCGCCCCCTTCTGGGCGCAAGGCGCACGCCAATTCACCTTGCCAGACCTCGTGTTCACCATGGTCGAAGGGGATGCCCGCGACACCCTGCCCGTCTGGCCGCACGTCGCGGATGCTTGGTTTCTTGACGGGTTTTCCCCGGCCAAGAACCCCGAACTCTGGTCCCCTGACCTGATGCAGGCCGTCCACGACCACACCGCCCCCCAAGGCACCGCCGCCACCTATACCGCTGCGGGCCATGTCCGGCGCGCTCTGGCAGAGGCCGGTTTTACCGTGACCCGTCAGTCCGGCTATGGCCGCAAACGCCACATGACCACCGCAGCAAAGGCCTGAGATGACCGAACAGAACACCCGCCTTGGCATCCTGCTGATGGTCGCAACCACCTTCGTCTTTGCCATGCAGGACGGGCTTAGCCGCCATTTGGCCAGCGAATACAACACCATGATGGTGGTGATGATCCGCTACTGGTTCTTCGCGGCCTTCGTCATGACCATCGCAGCCCGCCAGACCGGCGGCCTCAGGCGCGCGGTGCGCAGCGGCCACCCCATCGTGCAATGCTTTCGCGGCGCGCTTCTTGTGGTCGAGATCAACACCATGGTCCTGGCTTTCGTTTATCTCGGTCTGGTCGAAAGCCATGCGGTGTTTGCCTGCTATCCGCTGCTCGTAGCAGCCCTGAGCGGCCCGGTGCTGGGCGAGCAGGTCGGCTGGCGCCGTTGGGCCGCGATTGGCGTGGGCTTCGTTGGCGTCATCATCATCCTGCAACCCTCCGGCGGCGTGTTCTCGCCCTATGCCGTGATCCCGCTGGCGGCGGCGCTGATGTTCTCGCTCTACGCGCTGCTGACGCGCTTTGTTGCCCGCACCGACACGGCTGCGACGTCGTTCTTTTACACCGGCACGGCAGGCTCCATCGTCGCCACGGCCATTGGCCTGTGGTTCTGGCAACCGATGACCGCGCCGGATTGGGGCTGGATGGGCCTTCTCTGTCTGACGGGCGCATTGGGACACTGGTTGATGATCCGCGCCTACGAAGTGGCCGAGGCCAGCGCCGTGCAACCCTTTGCCTACCTGCAACTGGTCTTTGCCAGCACGCTGGGGCTGGTTCTGTTCAATGAAACACTGCGCAGCAACGTCATCGTCGGCGCAAGCATGATCGTCGCAGCCGGTCTCTTCACCCTGTGGCGTGCACGGGTGACGGCCAAGGCGGACTAGTCCGACAGCGCCCGCATGGTGCTCCCGACCAGCTCTTCGCTGAAGGGCACCGGGTGCGGGTCCTTGCCCAGCCGTGCGCGGTACACCGGCAGGCTTTCAGTGACGCGCATCACGTAGTTGCGGGTCTCGTCAAAGGGGATCAGTTCGATCCAGTCGACCACGTCGATCCCGCCCTTGCGGGGGTCGCCGTTTTCTTCCATCCAGCGATCGGGCCGCGAGGGCCCGGCATTGTAGCCCGCGGCCATCATCACCGGGTTGCCATCGTAGCGATTGGCCAGCCCCGCCAGGTAGTTGGATCCCAGCGTCGCGTTGTAGGCCGGGTCCGTCAGCAGCCGGTTCGCGTCGTAGTCGAGCGACAAGGACGCCGCGACTTCCTTGGCCGTTCCCGGCATCAGCTGCATGAACCCGCGCGCCCCCGCCCCCGAGATCACCGTCGGATTGAACTCGGATTCGCGGCGCGCGATGGCCAGCACCAATTCCTTGGGGACCGGGTATTCGGTCCCGACCACTTCGGGGTGCAGCGCGTAATACGGTCCCGGCAATTCGATCCCGAATTGCGCCGCGCGCTTGCCGAGCATGACCTGGATATGCGGGCGCTTCATCTCTTCCAGCATGGCACCCATCTGGCCCATCGCATCCCGGTCGAGGCTCTCGGCCAGATGCGTCATGAACCGCTCTCCAAGGTCGACCTCGCCCGCGGCCAGCAACAGGACCGACGCCTGAAACACGCTGGACTTGGTAAAAGCCGCGTCGCGCCAAGTGCCGAAAGCCTCGTTGCCGGACAGGGTCTCGCTGACCGGAAAGCCCCCCCGTTCGGCTGCCAGCAGCCCGTAGAAGGACGTCTGGAACTTTGCCCCCTCCCGGTAGGCGTCCTTGGCGGCGATGGTGTCTCCCGCCGCCTCCAGCGCCCGGCCCAGCCAGTAGCCGCCGCGCCCAACGGAAATCGGCGTCCAGACCGCCGTGTTGAAGTTCTTGAAATGCTGCACCGCCAGATCGGCCCGCTTCAGGTAGCGCAGGGCCAGATACCCGGAAATCC
Source organism: Sagittula sp. S175 (assembly GCF_049800975.1). NCBI lineage: Bacteria > Pseudomonadati > Pseudomonadota > Alphaproteobacteria > Rhodobacterales > Roseobacteraceae > Sagittula > Sagittula sp. S175. The sequence goes on along the minus strand of NZ_JBNAGB010000005.1, from coordinate 84,489 downwards.
ATTCCAGATCCGCGTAGTCCGCCCCTTCAACCAGAAAGTGCCGCGACGCGATCTCGTAGGCTTCGGCGTATTGGCCCGCCTGCATCTGTCGCCGCGCAAGGTCGCGCCGCTCACGGGCCCAGGCCCAGGGTTCGCCCAATGACGCGAGACTGCCGGAGCGCTCCTTCAGCAGCTCGATGGCCTCATCCCGCCGGCCCTTCTTTACCCGCCAGAGAAACCTTTCGAACGCCAACCCGGCATCACCCTGCAATGCGTCCGGAACGCGGGAAATCAGCCCGTCCACGTTGCCAGAGCCGGTGCGCAACGCCATGCGCGCCTCCGCCAGTGCCTTCCAGCCATCATCGACGTAGGGCAGCATCGCCGCCGCGTTCTGCGACCAGCCTTGCCACAGCGCCATGTCCAGCCGCGCTACGTGATGCGGCGTCAGAATGTCCCCCCAACGCTCCATGAAGGCGCGCCGCTCGTCGCCTGACAGCGACAGCGTCCGCCAGGCCAGGACCACATCCGCCTGCGCCAGACCTTCTTCGCCATCCTCGACGTGGACCTTGGCCAGAGCCAGCGCCCCAGCGCCGCTTTGTGGCTGATGGTCGGAAAAGAAGTGGCGCAGTTCGACCGAGGTCGCCTCGTCCGCCATGATCGGCTCGGACTTCTCCCTCAGGTACTCCATCCCCGGCCAGTCCGGACGCCGCGACAGGAAATCCATCACCTCGCGGGAATCGCCTCGACCGGCGCGCAGGGCGTGCCAGAGGATCACGTCCACCGCGATCTGCCCATCGCCGCGTGCCTCGATCTGCGCGGCGGCCCAATTGCCCTCGCGCATATACTGCATGGCCTGTGCCAGCGCCTCGCCCGCCTGCTTCTCGGCGAACTGCCCACGCTGCTGCGCGCGGGCCTGTGCCCGTGTCTGCGACGTGACCTGGGTCTCTGTCTCTGCCTGCGTCTCACCCTCCTCCTGCGCGTACCCCGCGAGGGGCGCGACAGCGCTGGTACCAAGAATCAGCAGAACGGCAAAAAGGCGCGACATCGGCTTGCATTTCTCCGGTGAAGGATGAATAGACCCACCTCGGAGGATACTGCCCGCACCCTTGGCTTCAACACACATTCCCGCTGGGTCGGCGGAAATCTTCCAAGACGTGCAAGAACCCCGAAACCACAGCAAAGGAGCGTGAGATGTTCAAGGGATCAATGCCTGCCCTGGTCACGCCGTTCAAGGACGGCGCGGTGGATTTCGCCACGCTCAAACAGCTGGTGGACTGGCAGATCGAACAGGGCACCCACGGGCTGGTGCCGGTCGGCACCACGGGTGAAAGCCCGACCCTGACCCATGCCGAACACGAACAGGTCATCGAGGCCGTCGTCGAGGCCGCCGCTGGCCGCGTGCCGGTCATCGCGGGCGCGGGATCGAACAACACCGACGAGGCGATCCGCCTTTCGGTGCATGCAAAATCCGTCGGCGCCGATGGCGTGCTGATCGTGACGCCCTATTACAACAAGCCGACGCAGGCGGGCATGATTGCCCATTTCAAGGCAATCCACGACGCCGCGCAGTTGCCGATCGTCATCTACAATATCCCCGGTCGGTCGGCCGTGGACATGACTCCGGCGACCATGGGCGAGCTGGCGAAGCTGCCGCATATCGTCGGCGTGAAGGACGCCACCGGCGACCTCGCCCGCGTCAACGCGCAGCGCATCACCTGTGGCAAGGACTTCATCCAGCTCTCGGGTGAGGACGGCACCGCACACGGCTTCAACGCCCAGGGCGGTCGCGGCATGATCTCTGTCACCGCGAACGTGGCCCCGGCGCTCTGCGCGCAGATGCAAGAGGCGTGCCTGGCCGGTGACTACGCAAAAGCGCTCGAGCTTCAGGACCGTCTGATGCCGCTGCATCAGGCCATCTTCCTCGAGCCGGGACTGTGTGGCGTGAAATACGCCATGTCGCGGCTGGGACTGTGCGAAAACTCGGTCCGCCTGCCGCTGCTGCCGGTAACGGAACCGGTGCAGGAGCGCATCGACGCCGGCCTGCGCCACGCCGGGCTGCTGAACTGATGAGACGGGCCGGTCTGCTGATCGGCCCTTTTCCGTTGCGCCTGCGCATACGGATCATGGCTGCCGCTTTCGCCATCGCGGGAGCGGCCTTGGCCTTGCACATATGGCTCCATGGCGACGGGCGTGGCAGCGCGCTGGAGACGCTTTTCTACGCCGCCAGCTTCGTCGCGCTGTATATCCTCGTGTTCCGCCTGATTCACCCGGCCCTTGTCCGACGCGTGGCGCGCAGCGTGCCGACCACCGGCCTGCGTGGCTGGTATCTGTCCACCGGTCAGCGATAGGCTTTCATCGGGTTGGTGAAGGCACCCAGCTTCAGATCCCGCCTGAACATCGCGTGATCCCGATCCAGCCGCGCCACCGCCTCGCGGGCGAAACACAGCATGTCGTCGATGAACAGTTCCAGCGGCTCCATTGCCTCCAGGATGCGCGGCTCGATCCGGTAATCCAGCTGGCCAGCATCGTCGGACCGCGCATGCGCCTGCGCCAAGGCCTGCCCGCAGGCGTGGGCGTAGCGCTTCCACGACTTCTTGGACAGGTCGTCGAGGTCGATGTCCTCGCGAAACGGTGCGCGTTCCCGCGACATGAAGGACACCCCGTCGATCTCTACCGAACCATAGAACACGTCCCCATTCGCCAGATGCACCGCCTGCCCGTGCGCGATCCGGTCGCCCTGGTCGCCCGCGTGAAAATCATTCGGCGGCACCAGCCCCTCCAGCGCCGAAGGCCGCGCACGCTTGAACTCGATGATAAGGTCGTCCGTGGCGTTCTCGCTCGGCCCCTCCAGCAGGACGTAGTAACGCGCCAGTCCCAGCGACGCCGTCCCCTGCCCGTGCCGCATACACACATCCTTGACCTTCAACGCGCCGACACGGCCCACGTCCTTGATCCCGGCGCCCTTGGCCAGTTGGTCGATATACCCCTGAAATTCCGTCACCCGCGAGGACACCGGCGTCAGTTCGTAGTTCGCGCGAAAGCCCAGCCCGTTTTCCGCCAGATAACGGTCCCAGAGCCATTCCTTGCGGCTGGTCTGCGCCTCTTCGAACAGCTTGCGGATCACCTTTGGCGCATTGTCCTGCCGGATCTGCTGGCTGCTTTCGGTGTCGTGCCGGGCGTAAAAGGCGATGCCCTCGTGGTAGCCCTCGATGAACTTTCGCGCGACCTTGATCCGGTGCTTCTCGGACAAATCGCTTTGCTCTTCGGCGGCCAGCAGAAAACCCGTGGTGCCGCGCTTCAGATCCCATGTGAAAGGTCCGTAGATCACGTCGTCGAAATCGTTGACGCCAAAGATCGGGGCATTGTCCGCATTGGGCATGACGCCGAAATTCTCGGGATGCACGTCGCCCAGCACAAGCACCGTCGGCATCCGTGCGTCATCCCCCAGCATGTCCCGGTGAAACAGCAGAGATGTCCCGCGAAAGAACGAGAACCGCGACTTGGCCAGCGTCTCGAATTTCTCACGCGCGCCGTCGGCCTGTTGGGCGATGCGCAAGGCGTGGTCTTCGAGGATCGTCTCGCGCACATGCCGCCGTCGGTCTTCGCCGGTCAGGTCAGAGGGACGCATGATGCAAGGGTACTCGACGAACCTCTCCGTCAGACGGCGATAGTCGTCCACCCGGCTCTTGAGCTCGGTTTCCGGTGCGGCCTTGTTGGATTTCTTCGCTTCCGGCCCTTTGGCCCTGCCAGAGCCGCCCTGCCCGCCGCCGTCCTTCGGTGCCATGTCCGTCTCCCTTACTTGACGAAGAAAAACGCACGCATTCGATGAATCGTTCCTGCAGAACGACACAGGGCGGGAAAGCCCCGCCCTGTGTTACAGTCCCATCCGGATGACTTACTGACCGACGTTCGCAGCCTCCAGCCCTACGGGCTGACCGACGACGACAAACGCAAGCTCATCCGGCTTCATCAGTTCCGACGCCACGCGGTTGATGCCCTCCAGCGTGACGGCCTCGATATTGGCATTGCGGGTCTTGATGTAGTCCGGGTCCAGATCGTCCAGCTGCATCCCGGCGAGGATCTTGGCAATCGGCCCGTTGCCGTCGAACCGCAGCGGGTAGGCACCCGTCAGGTAGGTCTTGGCGTCGTCCAACTCCTGTTGCGTCACTCCTTCCGAAGCGACCTTGGCCCACTCCGCCTTGATGACCTCGACGGCCTCCGCAACGCGGTCATTGGCCGAGGCCACGCGACCGATCACCAGTTCCGCATGATCGCGCGGCATGAGGTAGGAATAGACCCCGTAGGTCAGACCGCGCTTCTCGCGCACCTCGTCCATCAGGCGCGACTCGAAACCGCCCTCGCCAAAGATGGTGTTCAGGATGTACGCGGCAAAGAAATCCGGATCGTTCCGCTTCATCCCGCGATGGCCGAAAATCGCAACCGACTGCGGCGTATCGAAGGGAACCACGGTCACGCCGGCTTCGGTCATCACGTCCACCCGCGCGGGCTGAGGCGCGCCGGTGTCCGGCAGGTCGGACAGGAGGCGATCCATCAGCGCGCCCAGTTCCTCGGCGGTGATGTCCCCCGCTGCCGAGACCACGACACGGTCCTTGGCAATCGCGTTTTTCCAGGCCTCGACAATATCGTCACGGGTCAGAGCCGAGACGCTTTCCAGCGTGCCCGAGTAATCAGTCGCATAAGGGTGATCGCCGTAGACCATGCCGTCGAACACCCGGCTGACGATCTTGTCCGGGTCCGTGGCATCTGACGCCAGCCCCGACAGCACCTGCTTGCGCACGCGCTCGATGCTGTCCTCGTCAAAGGCAGGATCAACGATCGAGGCCCGCAGCAGGTCGACACCCTCATCCCGCGTCTCGGTCAGGAACTTCGCCGAGATGCTGAGAGTGTCATCGTTCAGGTCATACCCGATCTGCGCCGCGATGCCCTCCTTCGCCTCGGCAAAACCGCGCGCGTCCATGTCGCCCGCACCTTCCTCCAGCAGGCTGGCCATCAGGTTCGTGGCGCCACGCTTTCCTTCGACATCCAACGAGCCGCCCCCCTTGAAACGCAGCTCCAGTGCGACAAAGGGAATGGCATGCTCTTCCACCAGCCAGGCGTCAAAGCCTCCGGGGCTTTCGACTTGCTGGATCTCGATATCCGCCTGGGCGAGCGTCGCGCCGAAGATCAGCCCGACGGCCAGGACAAAACGCTTCACGACGAAATGCTTCATTGCGTCACCTCCTCGGCGGGCTTCAGGAAGCCGGTCACAGAATGGTTGCGGTCAAAGACCATCTTGGCAGCGGCCACCACGTCCTCGGAGGTCACCGCCTGCAGCACCTCCGGCCAGGCCTTCACGTCCTCGACCGTCAGGCCAGAGGTCAGCGCATCGCCATACTTCCGCGCCAGACGACCCACGTCATCCGCGCCATAAATCTGCGAGGCGCGCACCTGGAACTTGATCCGCTCCAGCTGCTTTTCATCCACGCCCTCGGTGATGAACTGCGCGATCACGCCGTCCATCTCCCGTTCAGCCTCTTCCAGCGAAACACCGGGGGCCGGAACGACCACCAGACCAAAGGTCGTGTCGTCCAGCGAGGTGCCGTTGTAGAACGCCGAGGTATAGACGGCTTTCTTCAGGTCGAACTGGAGCTTCTGGTTCAGGACAGACGTCTGCCCGCCACCCAGCACCTCCGCAAGGATGGTCAGCGCCGCTGCGGTCTCCTGCGCGCCGGGATCACGCTCCGGCGCGAGGTAGGTCCGCATGACATAGGGTGTCGAGACTCGCGCATCGCGGAACACCATGCGGCGCTCTGCCATCTGGCGCGGTTCACTGGGACGCGCGCGCGGCTGAAGGTCAGGGTTCGGCGCCAGAGGCTCGTAATACTGTTTGGCCAAGGCCAGCACCGCGTCCGGCTGCACGTCGCCCGCCACGATCAGGATCGCGTTGTTGGGAGCATAGAACTCGCGGTAGTAGTCCAGCGCCGCCTTGAGATCGAGCGCCTCCATCTCGTGCCGCCACCCGATGACCGGCGTACCATATGGATGGTTGAGGTACTGCGCCGCCATAGACTGTTCGCGGAACAGCGCGCCCGGATCGTTCTCGGTGCGCATGTTGCGCTCTTCGATGATGACGTCCCGCTCGGTCTTGATGGCCGCTTCGTCCAGCTGGAGATTGACCATGCGGTCGCTCTCCATCTCCATCATCAGGCCCAGCCGGTCCGCCGCGACACGTTGGTGATAGGCCGTCTGATCGAGGCTGGTAAAGGCATTGTCCGTGCCACCGTTGTCCGCCACGACCTTGGAAAATTCGCCCGGCGCCAGCTTCTCGGTCCCCTTGAACAGCAGGTGTTCGAGGAAATGCGCGACCCCGGACACGCCGACCTGTTCATCGGCCGATCCGGCCTTGTACCAGACCATATGCTCGACCACCGGGGCGCGGTGGTCTTCGATCACGACCACCTCCATCCCGTTGTCCAGCGTGTAGGTTGTCACGGGAACCTCGGCCTGCGCCGGAACGGCGACCAAGGGCGACAAGGCGAGCGCAAGTGAGAGCGTGATGTGGCGCATTGCGTTTCAAGTCTCCACGAGTGTGCGAATAGACACATTACCTACGCGCCGGTGCATTAACTTCAAGTTAACTCTGCCCTTCCAGAGTGTATCTGACGTGGACGTGATGAAACCTGCACTTGTGTATCACCTATTCAGCACAAGTGCCCCAAGGTAAACGCCGAGCAGCGTCCAGAGGAGAACGATCACGATCAAGGCGATCAGACTGCGTGGACGCGCCCTCCCCTGCGCCGTTTGCCGGAAGAGCGCCATAAGGTCCGGCGGGATCAGCCGGACAGCCAGCACAACGCCCAAAGGAACGATCAGCAGATCGTCCAGATAGCCCAGCACGGGAATGAAGTCGGGGATCAGGTCAATCGGGCTCAGCGCATAGGCTGCCGTCGCTCCGGCGACCAGTTTCGCCGCAAGGGGCGTGCGCCGATCCCGCGCCGCGATCCACAGCGCGACCACATCACGTTTGACCGAACGCGCCCAGCCTTTCAGCCCGTCGAGCCAGCGTTTCAAAGCAACTCGGGAAAACCACGCGGCGCGATCACTCGACCGGCGGGGCAGATGGCGTGCGCGCACCGGCGCTGCGGTAACGCTGAAGCCAGGCGTAGGGGTCCAGCTTCTGGCGCTTGTAGGCCGCGGAATAATTGTCCTTCGGCACGATGGACCAGGTGAAGCGCCCCTTGCCCTTGCGGAACTGCGCATCCTCCGAGGCAAGCGTACCGCGGATGTTGTCGTCACGGCCAAAGCGGCTGGCCTGCTGCACAATGGCACCGTCCCCGGCACCGATTGTGCCCGTCGTCGCATTCACCGCCGCCGGGTTGCCCCCCAGCGCGGCCACGGCATCGGCCTTGGGCGTCTGATCGGTGCGGTTCGCACCGCCCGGAGTCGGCTGTGGCAGCTCGGCAAAGCTTTGCGGCATGGTCAGCGGCTTGTTCGGAACAATGGCGAATTCTTCGGGCTCGCCACTGTTGGCGCGCAGGTCGTGCAGGGGCTTCACCTCGCCGCCGCTCGTGCGCGAGCAGCCAGCCAGCGCCACTGCGCCCAGAGTCAGAACAATCGCCAGATGCGCAGCTCGCATCACACCCTCCACCTTCCGTGTTGCAGCGGTTCTAACCCATTGTCAGATCGGCGTCACCCGCCCTTTTCCAACAGCGCGCCTTACGGGGCCTTTTTCGCCGACGGAAACAAGACCAGACCGAAGGCGCCAGCGAAAATCGCGATATCCGCCACGTTGAAGGCAAAGGGATTCACGAAACCGCAGCAGGACATGTTGAGGAAATCCGCCACAGCGCCATACAGCACCCGGTCCACCACGTTGCCCAGCGCGCCGCCCACCAACAGGCCTGCCGAGATCATGCCCAGCTTGCCCGGAGGCTCGCGCCGCATCCAGACCACCACGAAGAGCACGATGCCCAATGCGACCGAGATCAGGATCCAGCGCGTTGCCGCCGCCTCTCCCGCCAGCAGGCCGAAGTTGATGCCGTAGTTCCACGCCATGTGAAAGTTGAGATAGGGAGGTATGACCTCGATCCGCAGCACGGATTTCAGGTCGAGCAGATGCACGACCCAGACCTTACTCACCTGGTCCACAAGGAAAATCCACAACGCGACCCACCAGACAAGTCGAAGGGGCTGCGTCTGTTCACTGCTCTGCCTGCGTATCACCACTGTCTCGCTCATGGCATTTCCGGCGTTGTTATCGTTTTTGCTCTGTTGGGGATAGATGCGTAAACCACGATTGCCTTGCAACCTTGGCGCGATCACGCGCAGTTGACTGCGCCGTTTCGTGCCGATCCGGCCGTTCGCGGGGACTGCTCTTCCCTCTGCTCTTGGGCCAAAAGCATATGCGCCCCGAAAGGGGCGCACAACCGCAGGCATCAGCAATCCGCCCGCGCAAAGGTATAGGAAGAGCAAAGCTTCCGTAAGATCACCCACCCATCAGTGGCGGAAGTGGCGCATTCCGGTAAAGACCATCGCCAGCCCAGCCTCGTCCGCGGCCTTGATGACCTCGTCGTCGCGCATCGAGCCACCCGGCTGGATGACACAGGTGGCGCCAGCGGCGGCGGCTTCCATCAGACCGTCCGGGAAGGGGAAGAACGCGTCCGACGCCACCGCAGAGCCGATGGTCAGCGGCTGCGGCAGCCCCAGGGCTTCGGCCATACGCTCTGCCTTCTTGGCCGCGATCATGGCCGAGTCCACGCGGCTCATTTGTCCCGCACCGACACCCACGGTCGCGCCATCCTTGACGTAGACGATGGCGTTGGATTTGACATGCTTGGCGACCTTCCACGCAAACAGCAGGTCCTGCATCTGCGCATCGGTCGGGGCGAGCTTTGTCACCACCTTCAGGTCGTCCACGGTCAGCGCGCCGTTGTCACGGTCCTGCACGAGGATGCCGCCCGAGACCTGCTTGAACGCCACACCTACCTCAGCCGTGTTCGCCAGACCGGGGGCGAGGATCAGGCGCAGGTTCTTCTTGGCGGCAAAGATGTCCTTGGCGCCCTGATCGATTGCGGGCGCGATCACCACCTCGGTGAAGATTTCGGAAATCGCTTCTGCCGTCTTTGCGTCGAGCGTGCCGTTCAGCGCCACGATGCCCCCGAACGCGGACGTCCGGTCGCAGTCAAACGCCTTCTGGTAGGCCTCCAGCATTGTCGCGCCCTTGGCGACACCGCAGGGGTTGGCGTGCTTGATGATCGCCACCGCCGGGCCGTCCTTGGGCAGGAATTCCGACACCAGTTCGAACGCCGCATCGGTGTCGTTGAAGTTGTTGTAAGACAGTTCCTTGCCCTGCAACTGCTCCGCCACGGCCACGCCGGGACGATTCGACCCATCGGTGTAGAAGGCCGCGCCTTGATGGCTGTTTTCGCCGTAACGCAGCGACTGCTTCAGCTCGCCCGCGATCACACGGCGGCGCGGGGTCTTCTCGCCAATCGCGCCCGCCATCCAGGTGGAAACCGCCGCGTCATAGGCACCGGTGCGGGCATAGGCGATCTGCGCCATCTTCTGGCGGAAACCGTAAGAGGTCTGCGCCTCCTCGCCGCCGTTCGCCTTGATCTCTTCCAGCAGCGCGTCGTAGTCCTCGACGTCCACGACAGTCGTCACGAACTGGTGGTTCTTGGCCGCCGCGCGGATCATTGCCGGGCCGCCGATGTCGATGTTCTCGATCATCTCGTCATAGCCCGCGCCACGCGCCAGCGCTGCCTCGAACGGGTAGAGGTTCACCACCAGTAGGTCGATCGGAACAATGCCATGCTCCGCCATCGACGCCACGTGCATGCCGTTGTCCCGCAGCGCCAGAAGGCCGCCGTGAACCTTGGGGTGCAGTGTCTTGACCCGGCCATCCATCATCTCGGGGAACTCGGTCAGGTCAGACACGTCGCGCACCGGGATACCCGCATCGCGGATCGCCGCAGCAGAGCCGCCGGTCGACAGGATCTCGATCTTCAGGTCTGCCAGCGCACGGGCCAGGTCGATCAGGCCGGTCTTGTCGGAAACGGAAATCAGCGCGCGGCGCACGGGGGCGAGGTCGGTCATCGGGGCTCTCCTGAGGAGTTATACGGTCAGGTCCGCCTCATCCCTCTGGAGGTCGCGCACGGCAATGGCCGTGTCCTGCGCCTTGGCCAGGGACCAGCGGACGCGCGTCGCATACTGCATTGCCCGCCCGGATAGAACCACCTGCTTGGTCGCACGGGGGCGCAAACGGCCCTTTTCCAGGTAAACCGATGCCTCAAGCGACAAATCCACCCCGCCTTCAAAGCGGAACACCCAGATTTCCCCGGATTTCAGCGCCATGGAGACCATGGTTCCGCCCATATCTACCGCCACGTCCACGTCGGGATGCAGGTGAAAGCGAATCTCGAAAGGCACGCCAGACAGTTTGACCGCGTCCATCGCCCGGTCGAATCGCTTTTTGGCCGGGGCATCCAGCGCGACGAGGTAATCCTCGCCCCGCAGACTGCGCCCGTCCAGCGACAGCTCCAGGCTGCGCGCATGGGTCAGCCCCTGCACGCTGACATAGCCATCATGCCCGCCCTCAAAGCGCAAGCTCTCCGCCAGGTGCGCCATGTGGATCGGCGTTTCCCTTGGGGCGTCCTCCAGAAGTTCGCGCCGCGACTGGCCCACCCAGCGCGCAGGCGCCAGCCGGGCCGAGGAATAGCCCTGCAGACACAGCACCGAATGCGACAGCGTCGCCCGGCCCGCCCGTCGCCAATCCTCCCCAAACCCGCCGCCCGAGCCGCAAGACACGATCAAAGGCCGCCGCCCAGACGTCAGCTCGAACGCAAGGGTCGACGCATGGGCATTGGCCGAGGCCGCGCCCACCGGCGGCACGCTGGCATCCACGATCACGCTCGTCCGGCCCGCCGACAGCCGGGCAAAGCCCATGGCAAGCCCGTCCGCCTGCCGCTTCTTCGACCCGGAGGCCGCAAGCGCCATGTCCAGCCGCCCATCCAGCCCCCTGCCCCCGCCATGGAACCGCGCCAGCCCGCCGTCGGCATGGCGGAGCGTCCGCAAGGTCGGCGCTATGCGCCCGATTGCCTGCACGTGGCCGGGATGTGGCTGCATGTCCGCTTCGTCCAGCGCCAGCTGCGCCCAGGTCAGCAGGGTGAAAACCTCCAGCAGTTCCTCGGGGTTGCGCGTGGGGATACCGCCCTGCGCGTCCACCTGCCGTTCGCAATCGACGCCCAGCGCATCCCGCGCCGGGGCGACATGCGCCTGCATCCCTTCCAGCGACAACCCGGCATAGAGAAGGCCGGTCATGGCCTCGAACCGCGCCAGCCCCGGCGGGGCCGAGGCCCCCCGTTTTGCAAGGAACTGCGCCTGCGCGCCCAAGGCCGCGTAAAATGCTTCGGATTTTTCCGAGGGCATGCCGCGCAGCAGGAACAGCGCATGGTGAATCCAGCGGATCACCCGCCGCCCGGTCAGCTCCGGCGTCCAGCCCGGTCCGCGCCCGCGCCCGTAGCGCTCGATCCAGCCCCACAGCCATTGCTGCGCCAGCGCCCGCGCCTTCATGTCGCCCACGGCGGCCAGGTCGTCGAGCCATGCAAAGCCGTGGATTTCCTCGGCAAAGGCCGCTTCGGGCGCCTCGATCTCCCACAGCATCGCGCCGGGAGCCTCGACCAGATGGCCCGCGAACATCAGGTTTCCGGCGATCATCTGCCGCCCGCGCGCAAAGAACCCCACGGTGCGCGGTTCCGGCTGGCTGACAAAGCCATCCGCCGGACGCGCGCGCGCCGCCAGTCTTGCGTGAACATGATTCATGACTCGCGCTGGCGCAGTCCGCCAGTTGGCTTGCGTTGTCATCTCTGCCTGACCTCGTTGCCCTCGGGGGGATGGCCCTTTGCGGGCACTTGGGCGGCATCCTACAGGGCAATCGTTACGAAGTCATCTCCGTAGTTAACCGCCTGTTAACCCCAAGCGGAACGGTCAGTCCTTCGACAGCAGCGCCATGTAAAAGCCATCCATGCCGCCCCGCTGCGGCCAATAGTCCGGGCGCAGCCGCAATCCGCCCTCTTCCGAGCGCCAGCGATCCTCGATCCACGCCTGCTCCAACGGCAGGACCTTCAAGCCGGGGTGGCGCGCCAAGGCCTCCTCGACCTGGCACTCCCCCTCGTCCGGGATCAGAGAACAGGTGGCAAACACCAGCTTTCCGCCCGGTTTCAACAGGGTCAGAGCATGATCCAGCATCCAGGCCTGCAAGCCGATCAGCTCGGAAATCTTCTCGCCCTGATGGGCATGTGGTAGGTCGGGATGCCGACGGATCGTGCCCGTCGCCGAACACGGCGCATCCAGCAGGATCGCATCGTACGCGCCCTTGTGTTCCAGCGCATCGCCCACGACCAGCGTCGCCTTCAGCCCGCAACGGTCGAGGTTCTCCTTCACCCGCTCCATCCGCGCCTCGGACAGGTCGAGCGCCGTCACATTGGCCCCCGCAGCCGCCAGTTGCAGCGTCTTGCCCCCGGGCGCGGCGCACATGTCCAGCACATCCAGTCCTGCCACATCGCCCAGCAGCTTGACTGGCAGGGCAGCGGCGGCATCCTGCACCCACCAATCGCCCGCCTCGAACCCCGGAAGCGCCCGCACCTGCACCGGCCCCTCCAGACGCAGGGACCCGGTGGGCAGCGTCACGCCCTCCAACCCCTCGACCGGCGCGCCCTTTAAGGTCACGTCGACCGGAGCGCCGTTCCAATGCGCGCGCTCCATTTCGGCCACCACCTGCGGTCCCCAGGCATCGACCAGGGGCTTGCGCAGCCACTTCGGCAGACGCGGCACCCGCAGTTTGCCCCAGATCTCAGGCCCCTCGGCGGCGACCTTGCGCAGCACCGCGTTGACCAGCCCCTTGGCCCCCTCGGTGGCCTTGCCGCGCGCCGCGATCTCGACGCAGTCCGACACGACGCCATGCGCCGCACCGCCCATGCACAACTCGACACAGCCCAGCCGCAGGATGTTCATCACCCGAGGCTCCGGGGTCTTGCGCAAATAGCCCTTCAGGATCTTATCCGCGCGCTCGAGATTGCGCAGCACCTCCGCCGTCAGCCGCCCCGCCGCCGCACGGTCCGCCGGTTCCAACGCCGCCAGCCGATTGCCCTGCGACAGCGGCAAGCCGCGCTCCAACACCTGGTCCAACAGGTCGACGGCGGCCAGTCTGGCGGGGCTCGGTGCGCTCATTGATCTCTCCGGGAAAGGCCCCGGCCTTGCCGGGACGGGCTGCCCGGGCCTATATCAACCCAACCAGACAAGGAAAACCCTCATGTCCGAAGAGTCGAAACCAGACCTGCCGCCCGCCGCACAACGCGCCCTTGCCGAGGCCGCCGAACGCCGCGCCCAGGCCGAGGCCGAAGCAAAGGCCAACCCCCGCCCGGTTGAACTTGGTGGCCGCGATGGCCTCGACCCGGCGCGTTACGGAGACTGGGAGAAAAAGGGCATCGCGATCGACTTTTGAACGCTGCTGCACTGCGGTCGCCACGTCGGAGCCATGGCACCCGCGCTGCACGCACGGCCGCCAAAACCCTGTGATAAAAATCAAAAGGCCCCCACCTTCCGGCAGGGGCCTTGCGTTATCAGCCTCAAGCGGCTCAGGCGATGTCGAAGCGATCCGCGTTCATCACCTTGTTCCAGGCGCTGACGAAATCGCAGACGAATTTCGCCTTGTTGTCGTCCTGGGCATAGACCTCGGACAGCGCGCGCAGCTGCGAATTCGAGCCGAACACGAGGTCCACCCGCGTGCCGGTCCAGCGGTCGCCGCCGTCCGAACGGTTGGTCGCCTTGTAGACGCCCTGCTCGCCTTCGACCGGCTTCCACTGCACGCCCATGTCGGTGATGCCCTCAAAGAACTTGGTGTCCAGAACACCGTAGTCCCCGTCGAACATGCCATGCGTGGTGCCACCGTAGTTGGCGCCAAGCGACCGCATCCCGCCGACCAGCACCGTCATCTCCGGGGCCGACAGGCCCAGCAGTTGCGCCTTGTCGACCAGCATCTCCTCGGCGGAAATGCTGAACTGCTGGCTCGAGTAGTTGCGGAAACCATCCGCCTCGGGCTTCAGCGGGTCAAAGCTGTCCGCATCGGTCTGCGCCTCGGTCGCGTCGGTCCGGCCCGGAGTGAACGGCACCTCGCAGGGGTTGCCACCTGCCGCCGCAGCCTTCTCGATGGCGGCATTACCCCCCAGAACGATCAGGTCCGCGATGGACACCTTCTTGGCACCTTTGGCGTCGAAATCTGCCTTGATGCCTTCCAGCGTCCCCAGCACCTTCGCCAGTTGCTCGGGCTGATTCACCTCCCAGTCCTTCTGCGGTGCCAGGCGGATCCGGGCGCCATTGGCCCCGCCCCGCTTGTCCGACCCACGGAAGGTCGAGGCCGAGGACCAGGCCGTGTACACCAACTCCTGCACCGTCAGGCCGCTGGCGAGGATCGCCTCCTTCAGCGCCTTAACGTCACCCTCGTCGATCTGCGGGTAATCCGCCGCAGGAACCGGGTCCTGCCAGATCAGGTCTTCGGCAGGGACTTCCTCGCCGAGGTACAGCGCCTTCGGACCCATGTCGCGGTGCGTCAGCTTGAACCACGCGCGGGCGAACGCCTCCTGGAACTCCGCCGGGTTCTCGTGAAACCGCTTGGAGATCGGGCCGTATATCGGGTCCATGCGCATCGCCATGTCGGCGGTGGTCATCATCGGCGTGACCTTGTCACCCGACCCGTCCACCTGCGGCGCGAAGTCCTCGTCCTTGAGGTCCTTCGGATGCCACTGCCACGCGCCTGCGGGCGACTTCACCAGTTCCCATTCGTAGCCGAACAGCAGGTCGAAATAGCCGTTGTCCCAAGTGGTGGGATGCGCCGTCCACGGGCCTTCGATGCCGCTTGTGATCGTGTGCTTGCCCAGCCCGGTCTCGTGCGTGGACGCCCAGCCAAAGCCCATGGCTTCCAGCTCGCCCGCCTCGGGTTCCGCACCGACCAGTGCCGCATCGCCCGCGCCGTGCGCCTTGCCAAAGGTGTGGCCGCCCGCGGTCAGCGCGACGGTTTCCTCGTCGTTCATCGCCATGCGGGCAAAGGTCTCGCGGATGTCGCGGCCCGACGCCAGCGGATCGGGCTGGCCGTCCGGACCTTCGGGATTCACGTAGATCAGGCCCATCTGCACGGCCGCCAGCGGGTTTTCCAGATCTCGCTCGCCCGAGTAGCGCGAGTTCTCCTTGTCCGAGGTCGCCAGCCATTCGGCCTCCGAACCCCAGTAGACGTCTTCCTCCGGCTGCCATGTGTCGGCGCGCCCGCCGCCAAAGCCGAAGGTCTTGCCGCCCATCGATTCGATGGCGACATTGCCCGCCAGCACGAACAGGTCCGCCCAGGAAATACTGTTGCCGTACTTCTTCTTCACCGGCCACAGCAGGCGCCGCGCCTTGTCGAGGTTGCCGTTGTCCGGCCAAGAGTTCAGCGGCGCGAACCGCTGCTGCCCGGTGGAGGCGCCACCCCGGCCATCCGCCGTGCGATAGGTGCCCGCCGCGTGCCACGCCATGCGGATCATGAACGGGCCATAGTGCCCGTAATCCGCCGGCCACCAGTCCTGGCTGTCGGTCATCAGCGCCGTCAAGTCGGCCTTCAGCGCCTTCAGGTCCAGCTTCTTGAACGCCTCGGCGTAGTCAAATGCCTCACCCATAGGGTTAGAGGCCGGGGCGTGCTGGTGCAGGATGCCCAGGTTCAGCTGGTTCGGCCACCAGTCGCGGTTGCCGCGCACCTTGAAGTTCGTGGCTCCGTGGATCGGGCATTTGCCGATATCGCTACCATCCATGTCAAGTCTCCCTCAGGTCAAAGGTCATATGCTCCCCGAAAGGCACCCAAGCCCCCGGAGTTGTTCGATTCTTCCGATGTCAGGCGTCTGGCCCGCCAGGCTCCTCTCCTGTCCGGACCGGGTGCACCGTTGGGTGCGCCCTCTCCTCGCGCATCAGTCTGGAACCTTTCTAACCCGCGCTTCCAATATATTTAAGTTGAAACTTCTCATCGGATTGATAATCAAAACCTATGATAAACATCACTCTGAAACAGCTCAAATACTTCGAGGCACTCGCCCATCACGGGCATTTTGGCCATGCCGCCGCCGCCTGCGCCATCTCGCAGCCCGCGCTGTCCGTGCAGATCAAGGAACTGGAGGCTGAATTGGGCCAGCCGCTGGTAGAGCGCGGTCCGCGCCAAATCCGGCTGACCGCGTTCGGAGAGGCGTTTCTGGCGCGCGTCACGGACATCCTGCGGCAAGTTGACGAATTGGGCGACTTCGCCCGCTCGGCCCGTGGGGGCATGATGGAACGCCTGCGGCTGGGAATCATCCCTACCATCGCGCCCTACCTGCTGCCGCGCCTGATCGGGCATCTGTCGGCGGATTTCCCCGGCCTCGACCTGAACGTGCGCGAGACCCTGACGCCGCGCCTGATCCAGGAATTGCACGAAGGCCGCATCGACGCGGCGATCCTCGCCTTGCCGATCTCGGAACCGGCACTGACCGAGGTGCCGCTGTTCGATGAATCCTTTGTGCTGGTCCGTCCGTCCGGCGACGCCGGTCACCCTGTGCCCGATGGCGAAACGCTCGCCCGGATGCGCTTGCTGCTTCTGGAAGAAGGCCATTGCTTCCGCGATCAGGCACTGTCCTTCTGCCGCATGGGGTCGGCGGTGCCGCGCGACGGGCTGGACGGGTCATCGCTGACGACGCTGGTGCAGATGGTTGGCGTCGGGCTTGGCGTGACGCTGATCCCCGAGATGGCCGTCCCGGTCGAGGCGCGCTCGGCCGAAGTCGACATCGCGCACTTCTCAGCGCCGCAGCCGACGCGCACGATCGGCATGGTCTGGCGGCGTTCCTCGCCGCTGGCAGACCAGTTTCAACGCATCGCCGAAGTGGTCCGCCGCGTTGGCGAGCAGTCCCGCTGACGCGGCGCACCCTCAAACCGCGTAGCGCGTGGCCCCCCGCCGGGTGGCATCGACGGGAGCTTGCAGCACCAATGCCTGATGCGCCCGCTGGTCGCAGTTCGCGCGGGGACAAATCCGGCAGTTGATACCGATCTCGGTGGCGCGCGTGTCCGACAGGTTCAGCGTCTCGGCATAGCCGATCTCGCGCGCGTGTTCCGTGGCGCAGCCGATGGCCACCGCCAGCCGCACATCCTGTGCATGGCGCGTAAAAGCCGGACGGTCCACCGTGCGCGACAACACGAAGAAAGACGAGCGGTCCGGCATCTCGACCACTTGGCTGGAAATCCGCCCCGGGGTGCGGAACGACGAGTGCACTTCGAGGCGCGGACAGGCGCCGCCGTGTTCGGCCAGGTGGAAGTCCGTGGCGTTGAATCGCTTCGTCACATTCCCGGCCTTGTCGATTCGCAGGAAAAAGAACGGGATGCCCCGCGCGCCGCTGCGTTGCAGCGTCGTGGCGCGGTGGCAGGCCTGCTCGAAGGACACGCCAAAGCGCACGGCGAGGTGGTCAAAGTCGTATTTTGACGCCTTGGCCTCGGCCAAATAGCGGTCGTAGGGCATCAGAACGGCGGCGGCAAAGTAGTTCGCCAGCTCCACCCGACAACGCGCCTGTCCGGTGGGGTCCTTGATGTCGGTCTCGGCCAGGATCGTTTCCAGCAATTCGCGCTGCTCGATCAGGCCCGCGACATGGACCAGCTGGAACAGGCGGTTGGGGTGGTCGAGGGCCTCGGACAGGCGGACCTCGGCGCGCTCGCGGTCGTATTCGCGCAAACTGGCGGGCATCTCGGTCACGGGGACAACGCGCACGCGCAGGCCAAGCTGTTGCCGCAGCCGCGTTTTCAGCGCGAAATACATGTCGTCCACGGCGACGGTCTCGCCCTCCCAGAACGATTCGGCGGCGGCCTCCAGCCGGGGAAAATGGTTCTGGTTGCGGCGAAAGAAGTGGTGGACGGTCGCCTCGGGGGCGGTGTGCAGCAGGCTTGGGGCGTCCTCGCCTGCGCCAGCCCCGGCGACACTCATGAGTTGATCCGTCGCTGCCAGGTAGGCCCGATGCAGTTTGACGAAGGCCCCCGCCAGATCGGGCGCATGGGCCATGGCCGCGCGCAGCTGCGCCAGGTCCGGGCGCGCGCCATCAAAGAGCGGGTCCTGCAACGCGCCACGTATGTCGGCCAGCGCCGCCGTATCGTCATCCTCGGCAATGTCGCGCCAGTCGACACCGTAGGCCTCGAACAGTTTCAGCAGGACCGGCACCGAGACCGATCTCTCATTCTTTTCCAATAGGTTGACGTAGGAGGTGGAGATCCCCAGCTCCTTGCCCATTTGCACCTGTGTATGGCCGTGCTCGATCCTCAAACGCCGCAGGCGCGGCCCGATGAAGGTCTTCATGTCGTGTATTCCTCTTCCCTGCCGCGACCATACACGGAAAAAAGCAGAACACCGATGTATTTTACAGTATACTGAATTTGACATTTTTACAAAACCTGCGGTCTGTAAAATCTCGCATTTACAGCGCGACCCGGAAGCATTTCCAATTCGCGCCATGGCTGTGTCATGACGATAGGCATCGGAGGAGGAGACCGACCATGTTCAAGGCACAGCACAGCGGACAGACCCACCTGTTCATCCCCGGCCCGACGAATGTCCCGGAGGCCGTGCGGCAGGCGATGAACGTGGCGCAGCAGGACATGCGGGCGGCGGACTTTGGTCAGCTGACGCTTCCGCTGTTCGAGGGGCTCAAGAAGGTCTTCAAGACGATGGGCGGCGAAGTCATGCTGTTCCCCGGCTCCGGCACCTCGGCGTGGGAAGCGGCGATCACCAACACGCTGAACCCCGGCGACAAGGTGCTGATGGCGCGCTACGGCCAGTTCTCGACCCTCTGGGTGAAGATGGCCGAGATGCTGGGGCTGGAGCCCATCGTGGTGGATGTGCCTTGGGGCGCGGGCGTGCCGTGGAAGGAATTCGGCCGCATCCTCGGTCGTGACAAGGACGACGAGATCAAGGCGGTCTTCGTCACCCACAACGAGACCGCGACCGGTGTCGTGTCCGATATCGAGGCCGTGCGCCGCGTGATGGACGAGTGCTTCCACGAGGCGCTGCTGTTCGTGGATGGCGTGTCGTCGATCGGCTCGATGGATTTCCGCATGGATCAGTGGGGCGTCGACCTCGCGGTGACCGGCTCGCAGAAGGGACTGATGATGCCGGCAGGGCTGGGCATTCTGGGTGTCAGCCAGAAGGCGCTGGAGGCATCCAAGACCGCCACCATGCGCCGGGCCTACTATGATTTCGCCGACATGCGGGCGTTCAACAAGGACGGTTATTTCCCCTACACGCCGCCGACGCCGCTGCTGCACGGGCTGCGCGCGGCGCTGGGGCTGATCGAGGCGGAGGGGCTGGAGGCTGTCTTTGCCCGCCACGCGCGGCTGGCCGAGGGCGTGCGCCGGGGCGTCAAGGCCTGGGGCCTGGACACCGTGGCCGAGCACCACTCGCTCTACTCGAACACCGTAACGGCGGTGCGGGTGCCGGAAGGCGTGGATGCCCGCGAGGTGCTGCGCATCGCCTACGAGGAGCTGAACGCCTCGTTCGGCTCGGGCCTGTCGCGGTTGGCGGGCAAGGTGTTCCGCATCGGGCATCTCGGGTCGTTCAACGAGGGTATGACGCTGACGGCGCTGTCGCTGGCCGAGCTGGCGCTGGTCAAGGCAGGCGCGCGGGTGCCGCTGGGCGCGGGTGTCGCGGCGGCGTCGAACTGGTTTGCCCATGGCGCGGCTGCGCCGGGCGTGATGGCTGTGGCGGCGGAGTGACCGCCGCTTAAACGATAACGAATTCAGAACTTTGGGCCAAGGAGGCCGGTCGCGTGGACGTGACCGGACAGGGAGGCTCTGACCTTAAAGGAAGGACAATACATGTCTCATACGCTTCATCCCCTGCGCAAGCAGCGCCTGCACCGCTCGGAACTGGCGGTGCCCGCGTCGAACCCTGCGATGGTTGAGAAGGCCGCTGACTCGGCCGCTGACGTGGTGTTCCTGGACCTCGAGGACGCCGTCGCGCCGCCCGAGAAGGAACAGGCCCGCAAGAATGCTGTGGAACTGCTGAACGACATCGACTGGGCCGGCAAGGGCAAGACCGTTTCGGTGCGGATCAACGGTCTGGACACGCATTACATGTACCGCGATGTCGTTGATATCATGGAAAAAGCAGGGGATCGCGTCGATACCCTGCTGGTGCCGAAGGTCGGCGTTCCGGCGGACCTCTACATGGTCGAGGCCATGGTGAATCAGATCGAGCAGGCCTGTGGCCTGACCACCCGCGTGGGTCTGGAGGCGTTGATCGAAACCGCCCTGGGCATGGCCAACGTCGAGGCGATCGCGCAGTTCGGCGGGCGTCTGGAGTGCCTGCACTTCGGCGTGGCGGATTACGCAGCCTCGATGCGGGCGCGCACGACGAACATCGGCGGCCTGAACCCGGATTACCCGGGCGACCAGTGGCATGCGTCGATCACCCGCATGGTCATTGCCTGCCGCGCCTATGGCCTGCGTGCAGTGGACGGTCCCTTCGGCGATTTCAGCGATCCCGAGGGCTACATCGCCGGTGCCAAGCGCGCCGCCGCTCTGGGCTGCGAGGGCAAGTGGGCGATCCACCCGTCGCAGATCGCCATGGCGAACGACGTGTTCTCGCCGCCCGAGGCCGAGGTCACCAAGGCGCAGCGCATCATCGAGGAACTGAAGGCCGCCGAAGCGGCTGGCAAGGGCGCGGCAAGCCTCGACGGCAAGATGATCGACGCGGCCTCCGAGAAGATGGCGCGCAACGTGATCGACATGGCGAACGCCATCGCCGCCAAGGCTGGCCCGATCGCGGCCGAGTAAGCCCCTGATTTTCAGGGGAGTCGGGGCAAAGCCCCGACCTACGCAAACCTCCGAGGGCCCGTACGAGGGGCCCCGGACAGGATGGCGGGGAAACCCCGGCCAACGGTTTGGAGGAGATCGAAAATGGACATTCATGAGCATCAGGCCAAGGAAATCCTGAAGGGCTTTGGCGTGCCGGTGCCGCGCGGGATCGTGGCCTATTCGCCGGAACAGGCGGCCTATGCGGCGCGAGAACTGGGCGGCAAGGGTCCGTGGGTCGTGAAGGCGCAGGTGCATTCCGGCGGCCGTGGCGAAGCGGGCGGCGTGAAGTTGTGCAAGTCGGACGCCGAGGTGGCCGACTACGCCAAGTCGCTGCTGGGCACCCAGCTGGTGACCAAGCAGACCGACGCCAACGGCAAGGGGGTCTACCGCCTCTATGTCGAAGAAGCCTCTGACATTGCGCAGGAACTGTACCTGGGTTTCGTCCTGGACCGGAAGACCGAGCGCATCATGATCGTCGCCTCCGGCCATGGCGGGATGGAGATCGAGGACCTCGCCCACGAGGACCCCGACAGCCTTGTCCGGTCCGTGATCGACCCGGCGGTGGGTCTCCGCGAATACCAGGCGCGCGACATCGGCTTCCGCCTCGGCCTCGACGGGAAGCAGGTCAACCAGTTCGTGACCTTCCTGCAGGCGTGCTACCGCGCCTACCGCGACCTCGACGCCATGATGGTCGAGATCAACCCGCTGGTCATCACCAGGCAGGGCAGCCTGATCGCGCTGGATGCCAAGATGTCCTTTGACACCAACGCGCTGTACCGCCGTCCGCAGGTTGAAGCTCTGCGTGACCCGAGCCAGGAAGACCCGCGCGAGGCCTTTGCCGCCGATCACGGGCTGGCTTACGTGGGCCTCGACGGCGATATCGGCTGCATCATCAACGGCGCGGGCCTCGCCATGGCGTCGATGGACA
Organism: Sagittula sp. S175; assembly: GCF_049800975.1. Classification (NCBI taxonomy): domain Bacteria; kingdom Pseudomonadati; phylum Pseudomonadota; class Alphaproteobacteria; order Rhodobacterales; family Roseobacteraceae; genus Sagittula; species Sagittula sp. S175. Next base: position 62,705 of record NZ_JBNAGB010000005.1, on the reverse strand, counting down.
TGATCCAGCTGGCCGGTGGTCAGCCCGCGAACTTCCTCGACATTGGCGGCGGTGCCTCGCCCGAGCGCGTCTGCCAGGCCTTCCGCACCGTGCTGTCGGACAAGAACGTCTCCGTCATCCTCGTGAACATCTTCGCCGGCATCAACCGCTGCGACTGGATCGCGAAGGGGGTCATCCAGGCCTACAAGGAAGTGGGCATCGACCTGCCCGTCGTGGTGCGCCTGTCGGGCACCAATGTCGAGGAAGGTCAGAAGATCATCCGCGAGAGCGGGCTTCCCATCATCTCTGCCGACACGCTGGCCGAAGCCGCAGACCGCGCCGTCGCCGCTGCCTCGCAAAAAATCGCCGCCGAATAAGCCCCTGAGGAGAGACAAGAAATGGCAATTCTCATCACAGATGAAACCAAAGTCGTCGTCCAGGGTCTGTCCGGGCGCATCGGACAATTCCACGCCCAGGAAATGATCGAATACGGCACGAAGGTCGTGGCGGGTGTGACTCCCGGCAAGGGCGGGTCAACCGTCCTGAACCGCCCCATCTTCAACACCGTACGCGAGGCGGTCGAAGAGACGGGGGCGACCGCGTCTCTCCTGTTCGTCCCCCCGGCCTTCGCCGCCGACGCCATGATGGAGGCCGCCGAGGCCGGGATCGAGACCGCGGTCTGCGTGACCGACGGCATCCCGGCGCAGGACATGATGCGCGTGAAGCGCTTCCTCCGCCGCTTCCCGCGCGAGCGCAAGATGCGCCTGATTGGCCCGAACTGCGCGGGCATCATCTCTCCCGGCAAGGGTTTCATGGGGATCATGCCGCCGCATATCTACATGCCGGGCCGCGTGGGCATCATCGGCCGCTCGGGCACGCTGGGCTACGAGGCGGCCAGCCAGATGAAGGCACTGGGCATCGGCATCTCCTCCTCCATCGGCATCGGCGGCGACCCGATCAACGGCTCGTCCTTCCGCGACATCCTCGAACTGTTCGAGAATGATCCCGAGACCGATGCCGTCATGATGATCGGTGAAATCGGTGGCCCGCAGGAGGCAGAGGCCGCAGCCTATGTCCGCGATCACATGAAGAAGCCCGTCGCCGCCTATATCGCCGGTCTCGCTGCCCCCAAGGGCCGCAAGATGGGCCACGCCGGTGCAATCATCTCCGCCTTTGGCGAGAGCGCGCAGGAGAAGGTGGACATGCTGTCCGCTGTGGGCATCACCGTGGCGCCGAACCCCTCGGCCATGGGCGAGACCGTCGCCCGGATGCTGGGGATGAAGGTCGAAGCATGAGCGCGTCCTCCCTCATGAACCCGGATTACACCGACTGGATCGGCCGGTCCGAGACCCGTGAGGGGGGCGTTACGCCCAACCTCGCGGGGATGCTGAACGCCGCCGTGTCGCATGATCTGTCTCCGGTGCATGCCATTGCGCCGGGGATGGTCCTGCCCTCGCTCTGGCATTGGGTGGCCTTCAACGAGTTCGTTCCCATGAGCGACCTGGGCGAGGACGGACATCCGGCGCTTGGGGGATTTCTTCCCCCGCTGCCCTTCCGCCGCCGCATGTGGGCGGGCGGCGACGTGCGCTTCAAGGGCGTGTTCCACGTGGGCGAAAAGCTGACCAAGGTCTCGACCATCCGCGCCGTGACCATGAAGGAAGGCACCACCGGAAAGATGGCCTTTGTCACCGTCGATCACGTGACGACCGGCGATCAGGGCGGCGTTGTCGAGGAAGAGCAGAACATCGTCTACCTCGACATGCCGAGATCCTTCCGGCCGCCAAAACAGACCCCGGTGCCGGAGCGTCTGGCCTATGACGAGCGCGTGCCGATGAACGAGGTCCGCCTGTTCCGATATTCGGCGGCGACCTACAACGCGCACCGCATCCACTACGACCTGCCCTATGCTAGGGAGGTGGAGAAGTACCCGGCGCTGGTGGTGCATGGGCCGATGCAGGCGACCATGGCGATCGAGGCCGCCGAGCGGCACACCGGCAAGTCGCCCTCGCGATTCACGTATCGCGTCGTGCACCCGATGTTCCACGACAGCGACATTCGGCTGGTCGGCGCGCTCGACCCGGCGGGCGGCGCGATCGAAATCGGGACAGCGACCTTCGAGGATTACCTCGGGCTGAAAGCCCGCATGGAATGGAAGACGGGCTCGCGCCCTTCGGGGGAGTGGATGAAATGAGTATCCTGACAGGCATGCGCGTCGTTGAATCTTCGGCCTTCGTGGCAGTGCCGCTGGCGGGGATGACGCTGGCGCAGATGGGCGCGGACGTGATCCGCTTTGACCTGCCGACCGGCGGGATGGACGCGAAACGCTGGCCGGTAACGGCGAGCGGAGAGTCGCTGTTCTGGGCCGGGATGAACAAGGGCAAGCGCTCCGTGGCGCTGGACGTGAAATCCCCGCGCGGCCGCGAGATCGCGCAGGAAATCATCTGCGCGCCCGGACCCGATGCGGGCCTCTTCATCACCAACCTCGCAGTGAAGGGCTGGACCGATTACGAGACCCTGTCGGACCGCCGCCGCGACCTTTGCATGGTTCAGCTGCGCGGCGACCGAAACGGGCGCCCGGCGGTGGATTACACCGTGAACCCCTCCTTGGGCTTCCCCATGGCGACGGGGCCGAAAGGCTCCACCGATCCGGTCTGCCACGTGCTGCCCGCCTGGGACTGTATCGCGGGAAGCATGGTTGTTTCCGGGGTCCTGGCCGCCGAACGCCACCGCCTGCGCACCAAGTCCGGGCAGTTCGTCGATCTGACGCTAAAGGACGCAGCGGCGGCCATGCTGGGCAACCTCGGCATCATCGGCGAATGCACGGTGAACGGCCAGTCGCGCGAAAAGCACGGCAATGCGCTGTATGGCGCCTACGGTCAGGACTTCGAGACCGCCGATGGCCGCCGTGTCATGGTCATCGCCCTGACCGAACGCCAGTGGAAGAACCTCATGCGCGTGACCGGGACCGAGACCGACATGAACTACCTCGCCGGTCGCCTCAATCTGGACCTGTCGCAGGAAGGCAATCGCTGGGAGGCTCGCGCCGAGATCACCAAGGTCCTCGCGCCGTGGTTCGCCGCGCGCAACCTGTCTGATTTCACTGACACTTTTGATCGCTCTGGCGTGACGTGGTCGGTCTTCCGCAGCTTTGCCGAGGCCTTGGCCGAGGACGCGGACCTCAGCGCAGAGAACCCGATGTTCAAGGAAATCGACCAGCCGGGGATCGGGCGCTACCTGACGCCGGGCTCACCGTTCTCCTTTGCCGGATATGGCCGCGACGACCCGCGCCCGGCGCCGGTTCTGGGCCAGCACACAGAGGAAGTCCTCGCCGATGTGGCCCGCCTGCCCGAGACCGAGATCAACAGCCTGATGGACGACGGCGTCGCCATGCAGGTGCGCGGCGACTTTCGCCTCGCGTCATGAAAACACGTTAACTCCTCCAGAGTTAACGCAGCGCGCGCCGTGGCAAACGCGGCGTCCGCACCCAAGATCCTGTGGCAGGATTTGCGCAACACTCCCTGCCATAAGGTTTCCTTTACGGACCTGCACCGTCTGTAAGGGATGAACCGGCCGGAACGGCCCCTCGATCCGGCCGGTTTTTAACCTTTTGCCTGCGTCTCCGATAAACAGCGGAAAATCGTGGTTAACGCCTCAATTTTCCGCACCGCCCCTGCCCTTCATCTTGATCCAAATACCCTCGGGGGCGCGGGGGCAGAGCCCCCGCCGTCGTGCAAAGCACGACAAACTAAAGATGGGCGCCATGCGCAGCACGACACAGGCTGAATGACGCGCAGCCACGACCTGTGCCGCACAGGCCTCGACATCAACCCACCGAAACGGCGCCAAACGAAAAGTCAGGGAACGCCCTCACTCTCCGGCGTCGATCTTCTTCATCAGGTAGGTGTCCATAACCCAGCCATGCGCCTCCCGCGCGGCGGCGCGGGTGGCGATGATGCGCTCGGCCGCCTCGTCCAGCGGGCCATGGTCGAGGATCTGTTCCGGCATGCCCAGGAAGGCGCCCCACCAGATGTACAGCCCCTCCCCCGTCAGCGCCTTGAAGGAGCACTCGCCGTCCAGCACGGTCACCACCGTCTCGGCGCCCTCGGGCCAGCCGCCGTCGCGCAGGCGGCGGCCCGTGGTGGTCAAGATGCGCCCGTTCACGGCGTTGACCGGAATGGCATGGGCGGCGGTCAGCGCCTGTACGGCCGTGATCCCCGGCAGCACCCGCAGGCGGTCGCGTGTCGTCAGCCGCAGCGCGATCCGCATGGTGCTGTCGTAAAACGACGGATCGCCCCAGACCAGCAGCGCCACGGATTTCGCCTCGCCCGCAGCCTCGGCCCAGCGCGCCGCGATCTCGTCGTGCCAGCGCTCCACGCGCTCGAGATAAGGCAGGCTCTCGTCCCGCACCGGGTAGTCAAAGAACGCCACGCGGGCCGTCACCCCCAGCCGATCCAGCAGGGCCAGCCGGATCTCGGCCAGATCATCCTTTCCGGTGCCCTTGCGCGGCACGAGGATGGTGTCCGCCGATGTCAGCGCCTCGGCCCCGTCCAGCGTCAGGTGGCCGGGATTGCCTGTGCCGATGCCCACGAGGGTGACTGTCTCGATCATGGTGCCTCCATGGAAAAGGCCCGGCGCAGATGCACCGGGCCCTGAATGTCGGATCGTGTTTCGATCAGGCGTTGTAGACGCGATCGGTGACGAGGCCGTTGGTGCGGCCCTTCAGCGCCTTGGCAGCGGCCAGCGCGCCGAGGTCGAAGATCGGCTCGACCAGCAGGACAACCATGTAGGATGCGCCGAAGGTCAGGACGCTGTCCACAGCGCCAAAGCCTTGGGCGAAGAACACCCAGAAGGCGACCCATGCGACCACGCCGCCCTGGTACAGGGCAGAGAGCTTCAGCACGTCCGAGTAGGCCAGATCGACGTAGGCGCGGCCCGCGGTCATGCGCTTGGCCACGGCACCCATGGCAAACAGCGGCACCAGCAAGGTGGTGACGTTCACCGCGTACATCGGCATGTCCCAAGGCGCAAAGAACAGGCCCTGGATCAGCAGACCCAGCGCGAGGCCGACAGCCGCAGGCGCCATGCCCATCAGCAGGAACAGCGCGGTGCCCATGATGAAGTGCACTTCGGACACGCCGGCGACGTAGTGCGGCAGCACTTCGAAGCAGACGAAGGTGCCCACGGTCGCCATCGCAGAGCGTGCGATGAAGGACAGCGGGTTGGAGCCCACGATGTCCTTGAGCGCGGCGCGCAGCATGTAGGTGGCGGAGCCTGCCGCGGTGACGGCTGCAAAGCCCATCTTGGCACCGTGCACGAGGCCGGGTTCGATATGCATGTCTGTCCCTTTCCATCTGGCCGCCCCACCGGCGACCGGGGTGCCGCGTTATGCGGCTGGATTATGTTCTGACACGGCAGGTCTCCTGACTTGCGGATCATTGCGCTGTCGGCCTTCCCGGTCCGTCGTGGACCAGTGGATTTCCTTGGCGCTCCTCGCTCACAGTTGCGGGGGCAGTCCGGGTGTCTCACCCGATTCCCTTTTCAGCCGCGCGGATGCGGCACCGTATCACTTTCAGTTAACCCGAGGCGGGGCCGCGAAACAAGTGCGTTTGCGACACTTTCAGGTAAAGCCAAGACCTCTTTGCCCGGACATTGGTCGCATTTTTCCCTATGCCTCGGCGAGTGGCCCGTAGAGGATCAGCGCAGCCTTCGTGCCCTTTTCCTGCGCCAGCTGGTCGGCCAGCGCGCGCACGGTGCTGCGGGTGATCTGCTGGCCGGGGCCGCTGACCTCTTCGGCGAGGATCGCGGGGGTATCGTCCGGCAGGCCACGGGCGGTCAGCGCCTCCAGCAGCAGGGGAAAGGTCCCCTTCCCCATGAAGACCACGGTCGAGGCTGTCGCATCCGCCAGCGCGTCGAGGTTCAGGTCCTCGGGCAGCTTGCCGCCCGCGTCATGGCCGGTGACGAACTGCACGCGGCGCGCGGTCATCCGGCGCGTCAGCGGAATGCCCGCCGCCGCCGCCGCCGCGATGGCCGAGGGCACGCCGGGGATGATTTCATAGGGGATGCCCGCGGCCTTGAGCGCCGTTAGCTCTTCTTCCAGACGGCCAAAGATGCCGCTGTCGCCGGATTTCAGCCGCACCACGCGCTGCCCGGTCAGGGCGTAATCCACCAGCAGGCGGCTGACGTGGTCCTGTTTCGGCGAGGGTCGCCCGGCCCGCTTGCCCACGCCGACGAGGTCCGCGCCCTGCCGCGCGTGTTCGAGGATCGGACCCGACGACAGGTCGTCGAAGAGCACCGCATCGGCGCGCTTCAGGCGGTCCACCGCCTTCAGCGTCAGAAGTTCCGGGTCGCCGGGGCCGGAGCCCACGAAGGATACGAAGCCGGTCATGACGCCTCCGATGTGATGAGGTGAAAGAAGGTGCCCGAGACAAGCCCGCGCACCGATCCGGTTTCCGGCACCGCGTTGCCGTCGGCATCTGCGACGGCGGCCAGCGGCGCGTCGGGTTGCTCGAGGATGGTCGAGTAGTGGAATTCGTGCCCCCTGAGCGCGGTTCCGGCGGCGAAACCCGGCATCGACGCCGACAGCAGGGCGCGGCGGTAGCCGAGGTGGAATTTCCTCTTTTCATAAGAGGTTACGAGGCCCAGCAAACCCGCCATGCGATGCGTAGCGCCGTCCTTGTCGGTCAGCGCCTCGCCCAGCGCCATGTAGCCGCCGCACTCGCCATGCACGGGCTTGGTTTCGGCATGTTTCCGCAAAGCGGCGCGGAAACGCTCCGCCGCCGCCAGCCGTCCGGCGTGCAGTTCCGGGTAGCCGCCCGGCAGCCAGACCAGATCGGCGTTCATGGCCGGGGCCTCGTCCGCGAGGGGCGAGAACGGCATGATTTCCGCCCCGGCCTCCTGCCAACCTTTGAGGATATGTGGGTAAGTGAATGAAAACGCGGCGTCTTGGGCCAATGCGATCCGCTGGGCGGGGGACTTGGGGAGATGCGCGTTTTGCGTCGGTCGGGGATGTCCCCGACCTGCCTCAAGTATGGCGTCCAGGTCCACGTGATCGCGCAGGAAATCCGCGTAGCCTGCGATGGCTGCGTCCAGATCCGGGTGCTCGACCGCCTGCACAAGCCCCAAGTGCCGCTCCGGCAGCGCGAGATCGCCGCGCCGGGGCAGCACGCCCAGCACCTTGATGCCCGCACGCTCCATCCCCAGCCGGGTCAGCCGTTCGTGGCGCGGGGAGGCGCAGCGGTTCAGGATCACGCCCGCGAAGGGCAGTTCCGGCATGTAATCGCGGAACCCCATCGCGGTGGCCGCCGCCGATTGCGCCTGCCCGCCCACGTCGACCACCAGAACCACCGGCCATCCCATGCGCAGCGCCGTCTCGGCCGAGGACCCGAACCCGGTCTGGCCCTTGGTCGCCACGCCGTCATAGAGGCCCATGGACCCCTCGCCGATGCAGAAATCGGCATCTCCCGCCTCACCCGCCAGCGCATCCAGCAAGCTGCCGTCCATCGCCCATGTGTCGAGGTTGAAGGACGCCCGCCCGCAGGCGGCGCGGTGGAACGCCGGGTCAATGTAGTCCGGCCCGCTCTTGAAGGGCTGCACCTTGATGCCCCGGTCCGCCAGCGCCCGCAGCAGCCCCAGCATCACCGTCGTCTTGCCCGTCCCCGAGGATGGGGCCGAGATCATGACCCCCTTCATCCTTTCGGCCCCTCATCCTCGGGCCGCCAGCCCGACCACGGGCTGTCCGCGCTTTGCGGGCGATACCGGCGGTCGTAATCCACCGCATAGAGACAGCTTTCGTCGAATCCCTCCTGCGCCAGCGCAGGCCCAACCAATATCAGCGCCGTGCGCGTGATTCCCTCGTCCAACTTCCCAGCGATGTCCGACAGCACGCCGCGCAGGATGCGCTGATCGGGCCACGACGCGCGGAAGACCACCGCCACCGGGCAGTCCGCCCCGTAGAAGGGCGAAAGTTCCGCCACCACCGTCTCGATGTTCTGGATCGAGAGGTGGATGCACAGGGTCGCGCCGGTGCGGGCGAAATTCGCCAAAGTCTCGCCCTCGGGCATGGCCGAGGCCCGGCCAGAGGTCCGCGTCAGCACCACCGATTGCGCCAACCCCGGCAGGGTCAGTTCCGCCCCCAGCGCCGCAGCGGCAGCGGCAAAGGACGGCACGCCGGGTGTTACAGTATACGAAATCCCCATCTCGCGCAGGCGGCGCAGCTGTTCGCCCATGGCCGACCAGACCGACAGATCGCCGGAGTGCAGCCGCGCCACGTCCTGCCCCGCCAGATGCGCGTCGGCGATTTCCTTCATGATGGCGTCCAGATCCATCGGCGCGGTGTTGACGATCTTCGCGCCCTCGGGGCAATGGCCAAGGATCGCCTCGGGCACCAGTGACCCGGCATACAGGCAGACCGGACAGGACGCGATCAGGTCGCGGCCGCGCAGGGTCAGAAGGTCCGGCGCGCCCGGTCCGGCGCCGATAAAATGTACCGTCATTCGTCTTCTCCAAAGGCAAAGGCGCAGGTGGCCTTGCCGTCTTCGGACACAACGCGCAGCGACAAGAGCCGCGCCCCCGGTCCCGCTGCCGCCAAAGCCGCTGCCTCGGCCACCGATCCCACGCCGCGCGCCTGAAGCACCACCTCGGACACGGTCTCCGTCTCCTGTTCCTGCATGAACCGCGCGGCCACCCCCACGGCGGGGCGGCGCATGTCCGCGCCGAGGTCCTCGACCAGCGGCAGTTTGTCGTCCACCGTCGCCAGCACGTCCGCGTCCTGCCCCAGACGCGCGCGCCTGTAAGCGTCCCGCAGGCTGTCGACGCTGGCCCCGCTGCGATATCCGAATCCTGCCACGATCATAGCGTCACGCTCCATTGCACCACCGGATAGGCGGATTTCCAGCCCCGGCGCGGCCCCAAGGGCGCGGCCTGCGCCAGTTCGATCCGCAGCAGGTCGCCGCCAAAGCGGTCTTGCGCCTGCGCCAGAACCACCTCGGATTCCAGCGTCACCGCGTTGGCCACCAGCCGCACGCCGGGGGTGTTCTGCTGCAACCAGTCCAGCAAGTCCACCGACAGACCGCCACCGACAAAGACCACATCGGGCCTGCGCAGGCCGTCGAGCACGGCGGGGGCCTTGCCCGTCACCACCGCCAGCCGATCCTGCCCGAGGGCGGCGGCGTTGCGCGCGATGCGGTCGGCCCGCTCGGGTTGGACCTCGATGGTGGTGGCGGTCAGCGAGGGGTCGCACATCAGCCACTCGATCGCGATGGACCCCGACCCGCCACCGATGTCCCACAGATGCTCGCCCAGCCGAGGGGCCAGTGCCGAGAGCGTCAGCGCCCGCACGGGCCGCTTTGTCATCACGCCGTCGGTCTCGAATATCGCGTCGGAGCGGCCAGAGGCCAGCGTCAGTGCCGCGCCCTCCGGCTCGATGGCGACGACGACCGGGTGTCCCACGTCCTGCGGCACGTCCTCCGCCAAACAGGTCCGCACCCGTTCCCGCGGCCCGCCCAGCGCCTCCAGCACATGCAGCCGCGAGGCCCCGAAGCCCACCGAACACAGGTAAGCGCCCAGTTCGCCAACCGCCGCCCCGTCGCGCAGGGTGACGACGATGCGCCGCCCCCGCGCCAGCACGGGCCTCAGCCGCGTCAGGGGAGCCGCGTGCAAGGCCAGCGCCCGCACGCCCTCTACCCGCCAGCCCAGCCGCGCGCAGGTCAGCGCCACGCTCGACACGCCCGGCAGCGCGCGCCATTCGCCCGCCTCCAGCCGATCCGCCAGCACCGCGCCCGCGCCGAACCAGAAGGGATCGCCCGAGGCCAGCGCCAGCACGCGCCGCCCCTTCAGCGCCAAGAGCGCCTCAACCCCATCCGAGAAGGGCACCGGCCAAGCCTTGATTTCCGCCGTGCCGCCCGTCAGAACCGCATCCAGCAGGTCAAGGTGCCGGGGCGGTCCCATGACCACCTCCGCCTGCTGCAACGCCGTCAGGGCCGCGGGCGTCAGCCCCTCCGGCCCGTCCTCGCCCACGCCGATGATCGTCAACCAGGGATCAGACATGCCGAACCCCCTCGTCCTCGGTGGCACCACCGAAGCCACCGCCCTCTGCCGCGCCATGGCCGAACAGGGCCTGACCGGCACGATCTCCTTTGCCGGCCGCGTCGAACGCCCTGTGCGCCAGCCGCTGCCGCAACGGGTCGGTGGCTTTGGCGGGGTCGAGGGGCTGGCGGCCTATATCCGCGAGAACAAGGTGACCCATTTGATCGACGCCACCCACCCCTTCGCCGCGCAGATGAGCCGCAACGCGGTGGAGGCCTGTGCGCTGACGGGAACGCCGCTGATCGCCCTCACCCGCGCGCCGTGGCAGCCGCAGGAGGGCGATGACTGGACCCGCGTGCCGGATATCGCGGGCGCCGTCGGGGCGCTGGACTGTCCCGCCGCACGCGTCATGCTGGCCGTGGGCCGGATGCACCTGGCCGAGTTCGCGCCGAACCCGCAGCATTTCTACCTCTTGCGCCTCGTCGATCCGGTGCAGGGCGACCTGCCCTTCCCCGACGCGCACGCCATCATCGACCGTGGGCCCTTCACCACGGAAAACGACAGCGCCCTGATGCAGGAACACCGCATCGACCTCGTTGTCTCGAAAAACGCCGGTGGCACCGGCGCGCAGGCCAAGATCACCGCCGCCCGCCAGCTGCGCCTGCCGGTCATCATGATCGACCGCCCCGCCCTGCCCGATCGGGCCGAGGCGCATGACGTGCAATCCGTGATCGACTGGCTGGTGCATTAGCCTCACCCCTCGACGAAGCGCGGCGTGTAGACGATGCCCGTGCCGGGGATCACCCGCGTCAGCGAGGATCCGACGATCACCATGGTGCGCATGTCGGCCATCTCCGGCGTGGCGTCCTTCAGCGCGACGACGGTTAGCGCCTCTTCCGGCGTGGTCACCGCGCGGGCGAAGATAATCAGCCGTTCCGGCTCGCAGCAGTCGCGCAGGATGTCGAGTGTGCGCTCGAAGCCTTCGGGGCGCGACTTGGACCGGGGGTTGTAGAAGGCCATGGCAAAGTCACCCTCTGCCGCCAGCCGCAGCCGCTTTTCGATCAGCGCCCAGGGTTTCAGGTTGTCAGACAGGTTGATGGTGCAGAAGTCATGCCCAAGCGGTGCCCCCGCCCGCGCCGCCGCCGCAAGCGAGGCCGTGATGCCGGGGATGACCTGGATATCCAGCGTTTTCCATTCCTCCGGCCCGGCCTCCAGCGCCTCGAACACGGCGCTGGCCATGGCAAAGACGCCCGGATCGCCCGAGGACACCACGGCTACACGCTTGCCCTCGGCGGCCATGCTGAGTGCGTGCAGGGAGCGGTCGATTTCCACGCGGTTGTCGCTGGCATGTTTGACCAGACCGGGACGCTCCGGCACCCGGCCGACGTAGGGGATGTAGCCCACCACGTCGGTGCAGGTGTCCAGCACGGCCTGCGCGTCCGGCGTCACCAGCCCGTCAGCGCCCGGCCCGAGGCCGACGATCCGGACCCAGCCGCCCGGCCCGTTCATGGCCTGCGCCCCTGTCCATGCACGATCACGATCGAGAAATAGGGCGTCACCCGTTCGCCCGCGTCACGCAGCCGCTGCACCGTCTGCCCCTCCTGACTGGCATATTCCACCAGCCACGCCCGGTCATACAGACCCGCCGCGCGCAGGGCCGTGCGCACCTTGGCCATGTTGCGCCCGATCTTCATCACGACCAGCGCGTCGGCCTCCTTCATCCGGGCAGCCAGCACTTCCTCCGGCAGGGTCGCCATGAGGACGGTCAGCACGTCGTCACCCCATGTGATCGGGCTGCCCGTGGCCGTCCAGGCCGCCGACATGCCGGTCACGGCGGGGGTGACCTGCACCGGAACCAGGTCTTTCAGCCGCTCGTAGATGTGCATGAAGGACCCGTAGAAGAACGGGTCACCCTCGCAGGGGACCACGACATCCTCTCCGGAAATCAACAGGTTGCGCAGGTGCATGGTGACTTGCGCGTAGAACTCGGACAGCACCTCGTTGTAGCGCGGATCGCCCAGCGGGATTTCCGTCGTGACGGGATATTCCATCGGGAAATGGATCGCGTCCTTGGGCAGGAAGGCCTCGGAAATCGTCAGGGCATGGCCCTTGCGCCCTTCCTTGCGGAAATAGGCGACGTGCCGCGCGCCTTCCAGCAGGCGACGGGCGCGCACGCTCATCAGGTCGGGGTCACCGGGGCCAAGGCCCACGCCGTGCAGCGTGCCCATCTTCGGGCTTTGCGAGGCATGCGCGCTCATTCCGCGTAGCTCGCGATGGCATTGACGGCGGCGACGGTGATCGCACTGCCGCCCAGACGGCCCTCGACGATGCAGCAGGGGACCGGCTGGTCCTGCCATAGCGCGTCCTTCGATTCCATCGCCCCGACGAAACCCACGGGGCAACCGATGATCGCCGCCGGGCGCGGGCAGTCTGGGTCCTCGAGCATGTTGAGCAGGTGGAACAGCGCCGTGGGCGCATTGCCGATGGCCACCAGCGCGCCCGCCAGATGCGGCCGCCACAGCTCCAGCGCCGCCGCGCTGCGCGTGTTCGACATCTCTGCCGCCAGCGCCGGGACCTGCGGGTCATGCAGCGTGCAGATGATTGCATTGTTCGCGGGCAGGCGTTTGACCGTTATCCCCTCGGACACCATGCGCGCGTCACACAAGATCGGCGCACCGTCGCGCAGCGCCTGCCGTGCCGCCACGGCAAAGCTTTCCGAGAACTTCACGTGCTGCTCCAGCCCCACCATCCCGGCGGCGTGGATCATGCGCACGACGATCCCCTCTTCCTCGGCGTCGAACCGCGCCAGGTCGGCCTCGGAGCGGATGGTGGCAAAGGACTGCTTGTAGATCGCAGCCCCGTCGGTCTCGTACTGGTAGGTCATGTGCGGCCTTTGAAATGGGCGGAAAGGTCGGCGGCGGTGAGGCCGGATAGCGAAGGGGCGTCCCACGCGCAACCCTGCTGCACCACGTCATAGAGGCCGTCGCGGCCCACGATGGTGACAGCGGCGGACGTGACGCGGGCGCAGCCCTTGGCGCAGCCCGAGACGTGCAGGTCGGGGACGTGTGGGGCCAAGGCTCGGGCCAGTTGGCGCGTCTCGACCGTGCCCTGGGGGCAGGCAGGCGCGCCGCGGCAGGCGGATGTGGTCAGCAGCGGGTCGGCGGGATCGGTGACCAAGCCGGGATGCGCGTCAGGGCAGTTGCCCTCCACCAGCAGCATCCGCCAAGGCGTCACCCGGATGGCCTGAGCGTCGGAATGCGTCAGAAGCGACACGAGGTCAGCGACCTCGATCCGGCCAAAGGGCGCGGCAAAGGCGCCTTGTTCACCCGGCTGGATGCGGGGGCTGGATGGCAAGGGCGTGGCCCGCTGCCAGTCGTCGGGCAGTTCCGCGACCCAGTCGCGCACGCGGCGCTGCTCGGGTGTGCGGGTGTCGTTGAACAGCTGCGCCAGTTCGATCAGCGCCGGGATCGCCTGCGCCTCGCTCACCACGCGGCCCTTCGCCGCGCCGTCAGCACGCAGGATCAGCCCGGCGTCAGAGCGTTCGAACCGGAAATCTGCCGGATCCCGCGCCAGCATTGGCGCCTCCCCGGTGTCGACGGCAAAACCCACCTTCGGCGGCAGCTTTGGCAGGTCCAGCAGCGCGTCGTACAGCGCCGCCACCAGCCGCACCGTCAGATCGTCCTCCTGCCAGAAGGGCGAGATCAGCACGTTGCGCCGCCCCTCGACCGCCGCGTCCGCGTCCAGCAGACCAAGGCCCGCCAAGCCCTCGATCAGCGCCGCATGATCCGCCTCGGCCACGCCGTAGATCTGCAGGTTCGCGCGGTTCGTCAGCTCCAGCCCGCCGTCGCCGTAGCGGTCCGCCAAGGCGCAGAGCCCCAACACCTGCGCCGCCGTCAGCCGCGCGAAGCGGGGTCGCACCCGCACCACCAGCCCGTCCCCCGAGGCCATGGGCCTGAGCGCCCCCGGACACCATCCCCTGACAATCGGTTCGCTCATGCGCCACCTTCCATATCCGCCAGGATTGAGTTCCGGCGACTGATCCAAAGCCCCGCCCGATGCAGCTCGGCAAAGCGGTGCCGCATGGCCTCCAAGGCGCCGGGATTGGCATCCGCAAGGAAATCGACCACCTCAGGGTCGCCCAAAGTCGCCTCGTGGTAGGCGTCGAACAGATGCGCCGGGACCGCCCGCGCCAGATGGGCGAAGGCGGCCATATGTTCCAACGTCGCAGCGATCTCTGCCGCGCCCCGGAAACCGTGCGGTTTCATGCCGTTGATCCAGACCGGGTTCGTGGCGCGGGCGCGCACCACGCGGGCGATCTCTTCGGGCAGGGTCCGCGCGCGCGGCTGCGAGGGGTCGGAATTGTCGAGGTGATAGAGCGCCGCCGCGCCGCCCGCCACGGCCTGCGCCGCCGCAAAGCCGCCCTCATGCGCCGCGAAATCCGCCGCCAGCAGCAGGTCCGTCTCGGGCAGGTCATGCAGGTGGACAAAGCTGTCGGCCCCCGCCACGCGGGCCTTCAGCCCCTCGTCGTCCCGCCGCACGTCGTCGCCATCCAGGGCATAGGCCGAGGCCCGCAGCCAGGCCTCCCCCGCCGCGCGACGCCCCTCGTCCGTATAATCCTCGACCGAAGCGCCCATGCCGAGACCGAACAGCCCCGGCTGCGGGCCGTAGACGCGCGCCAGATCGGACCGCCCGGCAAAGGGGTTCCAATCCGCCGCCTCGTCGCGCTGCGCCAAGGCCCGCACGGCTTGCGCGAACAGCGTGGACAGCACAGGGAAGACATCGCGGAACAGCCCCGACACCCGCAGGGTCACGTCGACGCGCGGGCGGTCGAGCTCCGCGATCGGCAGCACCTCGATGCCCGATACCCGCTCGGAGCCCTTGTCCCAAGTGGGCCGCACGCCCAACAGATGCAGCGCCATGGCGAATTCCTCGCCCGCCGTGCGCATGGTCTGCGAGCCCCAGAGGTCGACGATCAGCGCACGCGGCCAGTCGCCCTCGTCCTGCAAATGCCGCCGCACCAGTTCCTCGGCCAGCTTCACCCCCTGCGCATAGGCGGCACGGGTCGGCACCGACCTGGGATCGGTGGTGAACAGGTTGCGCCCGGTGGGCAGCACGTCCCGCCGCCCGCGATAGGGCGACCCCGACGGCCCCGGCGCGATCCGCCGTCCGTCCAGCGCATTGAGGATCGCGCGCCGCTCATCCTCTGCCGAGACATTCAAATCCTGCGCGCCAAGACCTTTCGACGAAAGGTCTTCGCCGCCAAGAGCTTTCGTCGAAAGCTCTTGGCCCCCGCGCCCCCAGACGTGCAGCCCTTCGCCGAACTGGCTCTCCTTCACGTCGCAGACGAAACGGTCGATCCGCGTGATCGCCTCGGCGGTCGAGGTCGCCCGGTCCAGCCCAAGGTCATCCTCGACGCCCAGCGCCTGCGCCTCGTCGCGGATATCCGCCTGCAGGCGGTCGCGACGGCGCGGGTCAAGCCCGTCGGCGTTGGAGAACTCGTCCAGCAGCGCCTCCAACCGCGCCAGACGATCCGGCGTGCCGCTTTGCACCAGCGGCGGGGGCACATGACCGATGGTCAGCGCGCCCAGCCGCCGCTTGGCCTGCGCCGCCTCGCCGGGATCATTGACGATGAAGGGATAGATGACCGGCAGCGTCCCGGTCAGCACGCGCGGCCAGCACGCACCCGACAGGGCCACCGATTTGCCCGGAAGCCATTCCAGCGTGCCATGGGCGCCGATGTGGATCAGCGCATCGGCGCGCTGTTGCAGCCAGAGGTAGAAGGCCACGTAGCCATGGCAGGGTATGCGGGACACATCGTGGTAATCGTCATCGCGCGAGGACACTGCCCCGCGTTCCGGCTGCAAGGCCAAGGTCGCGGCACCACAGTCAATTGCGGCAAAGCGGAAGGCCCCGTCCAGCACCAGCGTATCGTCCTCCGGCGCGCCCCACGTCGCGGACAGCGCGTGGCGCAACGCCTCCGGCACCCCGGCCAGCGCCGCCCGGTAGTCCGCCAGCGACCACGACAGACGCCGCTCCAGCAACGCCTCCGCGAGGTCCTCAGGCGCGTCAGACACCGCGTGCCCCGCCTCTGCCAGATCCTCCAGAATCGCCCGCGCCGAGGCGGGTGCATCCAGCCCCACCGCGTGGCCGATGTTCCAGTCCTTGCCCGGATAGGTCGACAGGATCAGCGCCGGGCGCCGCGCCTTTGCCGGTCGCGCCGCCAGCGCCAGACGTGCCGACACACGCTCCACCAATGCCGCGATGCGCTCCTCGTGCGGCTGATGCACCGCACGGGCGAATTGCAAATCCGGGTCGCGCGCGCCGATCTCCTTGAAGGACACCACCTCGCCCAGGATGGTGCCGTCCACCTCCGGTAGCACAACGTGCATCGCCAGGTCCGCAGGGGACAAGCCGCGCTCTGCCTCTGCCCAGGCCTCCCGCGTCGAGGTCGCCAGCACGCATTGGAACACCGGCGCGCCGCAGGCATCGAGCGGAGAGGTCCCGTCCGCGCCCTTCCCGGAAAACGCCGTGGCGTTCAGGATCGCATCGGGGTGCAGCCCCAGCAACTGCCGCCGCAGCCAACCCGCCGCCTCCGGCGCCTTCAGCGACGGGACAAAGAAGGCCGTCACCGCGAACCCGCGCGCGGTAAAGCTGTCAAAGATCGCCTGCATCGGCGCGAGGTCAGCCGCGACAAGATAGGACCGGTAAAACACCAGCGCGATCCGCCGCGCCCCATCCAAGGGCCGCGTCAGCACCGGGCAACTCACGCCATGCTCCGGCGTCCAGCAGCCCAGCGGCGGCAGCCCCTTCGCCCCGATCACCGGCCCGGCATAGAGCCCCGAGGCCATGGCCATCTGCGCCAGCGCCGCCTGTGCCGCCACGGTCCCGCCCGTGTCACACAGATGCTGCAAGCGGCGCAGAGTCGATACCGGCAGGGTCGAGACCTCGTCCAGCCGTGCATCCGCCCGCCCGTCCGCCGGCAGAACCGCCAGCGCGATGCCCTTCTGCAGCGCCAGCGCACGCACCTGCTGCAAGCCGTAGGACCAGTAGGGCACCCCGCCGATCAGCCGGATCAGGATGCCCTTCGCGCCCTCCAGCGTCTGCTCGACATAGGTGTCCACCGACAGCGGGTGCTTCAGCTGCGCGAGGTTCGCCAGGCGCAGCGTCGGCATCCGCCCCTCGCGCCCGCCGCCGCGCCGCCAGCCTTCGGCAAAGGCACCAAGGTCACTGTCCGAAAACGACAGCACGACCAGGTCCGCAGGCGCCTGCATCAGGTCCTGCGGGGTCTCGGTCTCTTCCAACCCGTGGCTTTCGCGGAAAATGACGTGCATCGGTCGAGGTCCCGTAGGTCGGGGATGTTCCCCGACCCGTTCTTATTCTGCCGGAACCGCGTCCGCACCAAGGATGGCGCGGATCTCGGCAGGCTTCACGTCGTCATGCTCGGCGATGACCACCACACGGCTGGCGCGCGACTCATCGGCCTTCCACGGACGGTCGTACTGGTGACGCACCCGCGCGCCCACGGCCTGCACCAAGAGGCGCATGGGCTTGCCCTTCACGCTGGCGTAACCCTTCACCCGCAGGATGTTCAGCTCGTTGGCGAGACGCTCGATGGCCGCCACCAGCTGCTCCGGGCTGTCCAGTTCGGGCAGGTCCACCACGATGGATTCGAAATCGTCATGCTCGTGGTCGTCATGGCCGTCGTGATGCGAGGGACGCGCGTCCATGTCGTCCTCGGCAGCGGCCTCCAGCCCGAGGATCACGCGCGGATCGACAACACCCTCGGCCACTTCGACCACCGGCAGCGGACGCGGCGCCTCGGCGGCAATGATGGCCTTGGCCTTGGCCACCCCTTCCGGACCGGCCAGGTCGGGCTTCGTCAGAAGGATGATGTCGGCGCAGGAAATCTGGTCCTCGAAGACCTCGGACAGCGGCGTTTCGTGGTCGATCGACTCGTCCGCCAGCCGCTGCGCATCCACCTTGGCCACGTCGGGGGCAAAGCGCCCAGCCGCCACCGCCTCGGCATCGGCCAGCGCGATCACGCCGTCCACGGTGATCTTCGAGCGGATATCCGGCCAGTCGAAGGCCTTCAGCAGCGGCTTCGGCAGCGCCAGGCCCGAGGTCTCGATCAGGATGTGCTCGGGGCGCGGGTCCAGCGCCATCAGCGCCTCGATCGTCGGGATGAAGTCATCCGCCACGGTGCAGCAGATGCAACCGTTCGCCAGTTCCATGATGTTCTCGGCCGGGCATTCCGGGATGGCGCAGCCCTTCAGGATCTCGCCGTCGACGCCCACGTCACCGAACTCGTTCACCACCACGGCCAGCCGCTTGCCGCCCGGGTTCTGCATCAGGTGGCGCACCAGCGTCGTCTTGCCGGAGCCAAGGAAGCCCGTGATGACGGTGACGGGCAGTTTCGCAAGATCGGTCATTCGGTCGTCTCCTCGACGGGATCGGTGGTCAAAGGCGGGATGCGCGCCACGCAGTTGCGCTTGAAGTGCTCGGGGCGTTCGCGCCACGGGATCAGCCCATCCGTCGTTGCCTGATAGCGCATCGCGCCGTCCAGCAACATGTCGGGATGCGACACTTCGTGGAGATTGCCGAACACATAGGTCCAGCGATCCCCGCCGCGCAGCGCCACGGTGCAGCCGTGATCGCAGTTTTGCAGGCACTCGACGGGCGTGATGCGCAGCCCCTCGGGGGCCTCGCGGTCCATCAGGGCCTCGTACAACACCTGCCCGGGGCGGCGGTCGTCCTCGGGGATCTCCTGCCCGCGTCGGCACTTGACGCAGACGAGCAGCTCGGCGGCTTCCGGCATGACGGACTCCTTCATGGTGCGAGGGCATACGGGACGAGCGGTCACACCACCCCCGTCACCGGATCACCCCGCCCGGTTTCGTTCCCCCCACCCTTTCCAAGGGCAGGGACACTGGCAGGTCTCCCGGCTTGCGGAATTGGACACTTCGGTCCAGCGGCACCCGACCTTCCCGGCATCCTGCCAGTGGTTCGGGCCCTTTCCGGTCACGGTCGCGGGGGCGGCTGTGCTTGACCTCGGGGCCCGAGGCTGCACATTCCCTTTTCACCTGTTACACGACAGGCACCAGCGTTGCGGCAGATGCGCCGGAAGCAGGCCCATTGTCAAGGAAAGGACACGTGATGACCGACGAAGTGACCGAGGCCGAGGCCATCCGCCACACCGAGAAGATGCAAAAGATCAAGGCCGCCCGCGACCGCATGATGGCCACCAAGACCGAGGAAAAGGGCCTCATCATGGTCCACACCGGGCCGGGCAAGGGCAAGTCGTCGTCGGGATTCGGCATGATCCTGCGCTGCATCGCGCATGAAATGCCCTGCGCCGTGGTACAGTTCATCAAGGGCAACTGGATCACCGGCGAGGCCGAGATGATCCGCACCCGATTCTCGGACGAATGCCGCTTCTTCGTCTCGGGTGAAGGGTTCACCTGGGAAACCCAGGACAAGGCCCGCGACATCGCCGCCGCGCAACGCGGCTGGGAAATCGCGAAACAGCAGATCCTCGACCCCGCCATCCGCTTCGTCCTGCTCGACGAGATCAACATCGCCCTGCGCTACGACTACCTCGACATTGACGAAGTTGTGGACTTCCTGCTGACGCAGAAACCCCCGATGACGCACGTCTGCCTGACGGGGCGCAACGCCAAGCCCGAACTGATCGAAGCCGCCGATCTGGTGACCGAAATGACGCTGGTGAAGCACCCGTTCCGGGATGGCATCAAGGCGCAGAAGGGGGTGGAGTTCTAAGGGGAGCCGGCATTGCAAATGGCCGCTTCGAGCCCTGGGTGACCAATGCTGCACATTGGATGAATGGCGGCAATGAAGTGGGAAGAGACAGCAGCGACTTGTTGTGTACGAAAAAGACACCTATAGGTCGCCAAACCCGTCGGTTGATCGAAGTGTCGAGAACGTGCGCATTTACATTTGTCTTTTTTCTTGTCTTCTCTCTGCACAACCGTCGTATGCGGAAATTGTTCAGGTGCCCCTGCTCGCGGATGGCTCGGTGAACGTCGAAGAAGCACTATCTGGTTTTCAGTTGGCTTTCCCCATCGTGGAAAATGGGGCGCAGCGTATTGTTTTTTCTGGAGAAATTCTCGGTGAACATTTTTTTGGTGAAGTACTCAGGGCTGATACAATGCAGGATTTCACGCTTGTTATTGAGGCTCCAACGCTTTCCGAACACGGCAACTTTCTGATCGCCGCCTTAGCTACAGACGCAATCTGTCTCCGGAGCGGGCTCCGCCCAGGAATGGTTCTTTGGAGCGAAACAAAGAACCACAAAGGCGCGGCCTGGGAGGTGACAACTTCCTGTGCTGCTGCGACTGACTGAAACTATCATATACTCCATCTTGAAGTGACTGCAGACGTTGCAGAGCGTGTCACCCATGACGGCTTCGTCCGCTCAACGGCCCCTCCCCCGAAGTCTTGAAGAGACTTCGCCGCGGAAACTTTTCAAGTTTCCGACCCCCACCGCCCCCGCTACACATGAGCCGGACAAACACCGGAGAATCCCCATGCCCAGACGCCTGCTCACCGAATTCGGCATGGGCACCTCGCTGCGCCGTCAGGATTACACGCAGGCCGCCTGCCGCGCCGTGGAGAACGCGCTCTGGCGCAATTCGATCAACCTCGCGGAGCTGTTCGGCAAGGACAAGACCGACATGCGCATCACCGTCGACGTGGGCGTGCAGCAGCCCGACAAGGTGGACACCGCGCAGGTCGCAAAGGTCTTTCCCTACGGACAGGTCACGGTGAATGTCACCAAGGGCGGCCTCGACGTCCCCCGCCCCGATGGGGACGGCAACCCCACCGTCATGGCCAATGTCGCCATCTCCGTTGCACTGGAGGGTATCTGATGCAGCGTTTCATCATCGAAATGGGCATGGGCAACGACCTTCACGGCCAGGATTACACAAAGGCCGCCGCCCGCGCGATCGAGGACGCGCTCCGCCATTCCTCCATCCCGCTCTTCGGCGCGCTGGGGACCGACCACACCGAAATGCTGGTAAAGGTCACCATAGGCGTCCAGCATCCCGACCGCGTCGACCGCGCCGCCCTGACCGCCACCCTCCCCCGTGGCCGCGCCGAGGTCACCGCCACCCATGGCGGTCTCGACATCACCAACCCCGACACGGGCGAGGTCACCGTCATCGCCCAGGCCGCTGTCGAGGCCTTTCTGCCTGCTCAATCCTGACACCCTGTTCACGAGTTCACAAATGATGCGACCGATTCTCTCTGCCCTTCTGCTGGTGGCGCTGTCCGCCCTGCCCTGGGGGCTGCTCCTGCTTGCCTTCCTGATCTTCCCGGACCTCGGGGTGAAGTTCTACCCGCGCTACACCCAGCCGCTGGCGGCCCTCCTGCCGATGTTCGCCTCGACCCCGGTGTCGCGCTTCCTGCGCAATGGGCGCACCACCATGCCGGGCGCGCGGGAACTCGTCCCTTTCATGGTCCTCTCGATCCTGCTGGCAGGCGCGCTGGCCTACCTGGTCGAAGCCCTGCTGTGCTACATCATCTATACCCAGGCACAGCCCATTGCCCTGACCGAGATCCTGTTTTCCCCCTGGGCCAAGCGCTACAGCGTCACGACCCTCTTCGGGCTCAGCTTCTTTACCTCTGCCACCGCCGTGGTCGCCTATACCGCCATCCTCCGCACACCCGGGCGCATGGTCCACGACCTGAAGGCGGGCGGGCACTGGCCCAGACGTCAGGCCACCTGAGCGGTGCGTCAGCCCGAGCTGATCGTCTGGGACTTCGACGGCGTTCTGAACGCCAACATCCGGGCGACAGCGACCGGGGGGCGCATGCTTTGGGCGGAGCGGATGCAGGAGGACCTCGGCCTGGATCCGGCTTCGCTCGCGGCGCATCTTTCCCGCTCGGGCCTCATGCGCGACGTGATGCGCGGGCGGCAGGACATCCATGACCTGCTGACCGACTGGCTCCGCGCGCAGGACGCGCCGCTGGATGCCGACGTGCTGCTGGCCTACTGGTTCGACCGCGACGCCCTGCCCGATACGCAGGTGCTGGACTGGCTCAAGGCCCACCCCGCCCGCCACGTCATCGGCACCAACAACGAAGCAAGGCGCGCAAGCTACATCGAGCACCAGATGGGCTTTGGCCAACACGTCGAACGTATCTTCGCCTCGGGCCGCATGGGGGTGGCCAAACCCGACCCGGGGTTCTTTGCGACCGTAGAACGCTGGGCGCGCCTGACGCCGCCGCAGATCCTGCTGATCGACGACGCCCCGGCGAACATCGCCGCCGCCCGGGCGCGCGGCTGGCAGGCTTTCCTGTTCAACGCGGACACGCGGGCTAGCTTGCCGGACAGACTCGCACTGTAAGGACCCCCCATGTTCCAAAGCCTGCTGCACGACGCGACACCCCGCCACAAGGAAGTCTACGGCTTCTACGAGAGGCTCTACACCACCATTGATTTCTGCGCCGGCCTCACCTTCCTGATTGGCTCCATCCTGTTCTTCTGGGAGGACACCCAGCGCGCCGCCACATGGCTCTTCGTAGTGGGGTCGGCGCTCTTCGTCGCGCGGCCCGCCTCGCGCTTTGCCCGCGAATACCACCTCGCCCGCCTGCCCCTCCCGGGCGACGACGACTGAGCCACTTTACCCTGCCGCGCCCGCGCCCTATCACGCCCGGGTCAGCAGCGCAGGAGTCTCCCATGCCCGCCCTCATGCTTCAGGGAACCGGTTCGAACGTCGGGAAATCCGTGCTGGTGGCGGGCCTGTGCCGCGCGGCTCTGCGCCGCGGGCTCAAGGTCGCGCCCTTCAAACCGCAAAACATGTCGAACAACGCCGCCGTCACGGCGGATGGCGGCGAGATCGGCCGCGCCCAGGCGCTGCAAGCCCGTGCCTGCGGCCTCGATCCCGTCACCGACATGAACCCGGTTCTGCTGAAACCTGAGACCGACGTGGGCTCTCAGGTCGTCGTACAGGGCAAGCGTATCGCCACGGTCAAGGCCCGGGAATACGCCGCGCTGAAACCGCAACTTCTGACCTCCGTGCTCGACAGCTTCAACCGCCTCGCGGCTTCCCACGACCTTGTCATCGTCGAAGGCGCGGGCTCCCCCGCCGAGGTCAACCTGCGCCCCGGAGACATCGCCAACATGGGCTTCGCCGAGGCCGCCGACCTGCCGGTCGTCCTGATCGGTGACATCGACCGCGGCGGCGTCATCGCCCAGATCGTCGGCACGCAGGCCGTCCTCTCGGCGCAGGACAACGCCCGCATAAAGGGCTTTCTCATCAACAAGTTCCGTGGTGACCCGACGCTTTTCGACGACGGCTATCGCATGATCTCCGACCACACCGGCTGGCAGGGCTTCGGCACCGCCCCGTGGTTCTCCGAGGCCTGGAAACTCCCCGCCGAAGACGCGCTCGACATCCGCAGTGCTCCGAACAAGGACGGCTTTCACATCGTCTGCCTGCGCCTCTCCCGCATCGCCAACTTCGACGACATGGACCCGCTGGCCCAGGAACCCGGCGTGCGCCTCACCATGCTCGGCCATGGCGAGCCCATTCCCGGCGACGCCGACCTCGTCATCCTGCCCGGATCGAAATCCACGCGCGGCGATCTCGCCTTCCTGCGCGCCCAAGGGTGGGACATCGACCTCGCCGCCCACCACCGGCGCGGCGGGCGCATCCTCGGCATCTGCGGCGGCTATCAGATGCTGGGCCAGACCGTCTCCGACCCTGCCGGCATCGAAGGCCCGGCAGGCACCGACCCGGGCCTCGGCCTGCTCGACGTCACGACCACCATGACCGGCGACAAACGCCTGACCCGCACCACCGCCACCCATGCCGCCACCGGCCTGCCGCTGAGCGGCTACGAGATCCACATCGGCCGCACCACCGGCCCGGACACGACACGCCCCTTCGCCACCCTCGACGGCCAGCCCGAAGGCGCGACCGCACCCGACGGCCTGACCCAAGGCAGCTACCTGCACGGCATGTTCGCCGACGACAGCTTCCGCGCCGCATGGCTCAAGGCGATGAACGTGACCGCCTCGACCTCGACCTACGACGCCACCGTCGAAAAAACCCTCGACGCCCTCGCCGACCACCTCGAAACCCACCTCGACGTCACAGGTCTGCTGAACCTGGCCCGCTGACCCTCTCGCGCGGCCCCTGCTTCTTTGGTTTCACAAATACCCTCGGGGAGTCCCGGAACGGGACGGGGCAGCGCCCCAAACCGCGATTTTTCCCCGAAAAAATCGCCCGCCCCTCACAGCCGGGCAAAGGCCGCCTCAACCCGCGCCCATTCCCCCGGCGCAGGCAGCCCCAGCCGGATCCACGACGCGTCATAGGGAAACACCCTGCTCCAGACATGGCCCTCGGCAAGACGGTCCTGCACCCCCGCCGCGTCCCCCACGGAGTACGTCCGAAACAGCTCCGTCCCGCCGACCAGCGACCAGCCCGCGCCCCGCGCCATGTCATCCATCCGCGCGCAATCCGCCCGCAGCCGCGCCACGGTCTCGCCCTGCCACGCCCGATCCGCCAGCGCCGAACAGGCGATCTCGATCGCCGGGCCGGACACCGGCCAGGGTCCCGCCATGGCGCGCAGCCGCTCGACCATGGCACCATGGCCCAGCGCGAAGCCCAGCCGCACCCCCGCCAGCCCGTAAAATTTACCAAACGACCGCAGCACCAGCACGTTCTCCGGCAGCACAAAGCGCGCCACGGAGGCATCCGGCACCGCATCGCCAAAGCTCTCGTCCACCACCAGCACGCCCACCCGCTCCGCGAGGTCGCGCAGTGCCTCGGGCGCAAAGCACCGCCCGTCCGGGTTGTTGGGCGACACCACCACCGCCAGATCCGCGCCCACGAGGTCCAACACGGCGCCGACCTCGGTCACCATCCAGCCGCCCATGCGCAGCGCCGCCGCGTGTTCGTTGTAGGTGGGCGCCAGCACCCGCGCCATGCCGCGCTCGGCCACGAAAGGCACGCTCTGGATCGCCCCCTGCGCCCCCGCCAGCGGCACCACCTCCGCCGAGGTGCCATAAGAAGCCCGCGCCGCCGCCACCAGCCGCTCCATGTCCGTCCGCGTCGGCAGCACCTCCCAGGCGCGCGCCGGAACCTCGCCCACCGGGTAAGGCACGCGATTGATCCCCGTCGACAGGTCCACCCAATCGGCAAAATCCCCACCGAACCGCGCCATTGCCGCGTCGAGGTTGCCTCCGTGATCGCGCATCATACCCTCCTCAGACCAGCGCCAGCGCCGCCAGAACGACACCCGCCAGAACCATGCCCCGCCGATAGACCGCCAAAGCGCGCCCCATGGCCGCCCCATCCGGGTCCGGCGCTCCGCCGTTCAGCCACGGCTCCTCGGCCACATGGGTTTCATAGAACCTAGGCCCCGACAGCCGCACGCCCAGCGCCCCCGCCATGGCCCCCTCGGGCCAGCCCGCGTTGGGCGACCGATGCCCGCGCGCGTCGCGCATCATCACGCGCCACGCCGCGCCGCCGCCGACCAGCGCAAAGAACACCCCCGTCAGCCGCGCCGGGATCAGGTTCACCACATCATCTACCCGCGCCGCCACCTTGCCAAAGGCCTCGTACCGTTCCGACCGATGGCCGATCATCGAATCCATCGTGTTGATCGCCTTGTAGCCGACGATCCCCGGCAGCCCCAGCAGGCAGCCCCAGAATAACGGCGCGATCACCCCGTCCGAGGCATTCTCGGCCAGGCTCTCGATCCCGGCCCGCGCGACACCGGCCTCGTCCAGCCGCGTCACGTCGCGGCCCACGATCATGCTGACCGCATGGCGCGCCCCGCCCAGATCGCCCGCCGCCAGGGGCCGCGCCACCGCCGCCACATGGTCGTGCAGGGACCGCACGGCGACAAAGGGCCAGGCCAGCACACCCGTCACCAGCGCCCCCAGCCACCCGTCCAGCAGCAGCGCCACGCTCGCCAGCCCCGCCGAGACCGCGACCACCACCAGCACCGTCAGCGCGCCAAAGCCGATCCGCCGCCCACGCCCGCCCCGGTTCCACGCCTTTTCACAGCGCGAGATCAGCCCGCCGATCCAGACCACCGGATGTCCGACGCGGGCGTACAGCCCGTCCGGCCAGCCGATCAGCGCATCCAGCCCGAGGGCCACCAGCATCGCCAAGGCAAACATCACGCGCCGCCCCCGGTCCTGAACCGCAACACTCCGGTCAGGCCAGCCTCGCGCAGCACGTCTTCCGCCCGCTCCGGCACGTCGCCGGGGGCAAAGATCAGCCCCCGCGCCGATCCCGTATGCGCCCGCACCACGCCCAAGGCTCCCAGTGCCCGCGCCAGCTCTGCCATGTCATCGCCCGGCCCGCGTAATGCCGTACAGCGTGCGGCGGATTCGCTGGCAACCGCAGCGGCGCGCGCCAGATCAGCCGCCTCAACCGCCTGCCGCCACGCGCTGACAAGGTCGCTCACTTCGGGGAAATCATCATCCCGCGCATCCGTCCGCGTGGGCGCGCCCCAAAAGCCGCCCACGACCTCGCAGGCGGGCGGCGGCGCCATGCGCTCCACCACCTCTGCCGCGCGGGAGGCCCACAGCAGCCGGTCCGCCCCCTCGAACATCAAGGGATCGCAGGCGCCTTCGACCGCCAGACAGGCCCGCGCCAGAACCTCGGGCGCGCCGTCGAACCCCATCGCGCGTGCGACCGCCACCAGCGAGGCCGTGGACACCCCGGCCCCGCCCCCCGGCGGCATGTCCGCCACAACACCCGGCACCTCGCCTGCCAATCCCAACCCGGCGCAGAATCGCGCCAGCACGTCCTCGGGAAACAGCCGCGCATCGCCCTCCGCCCGAACGGCCAGGGCGTCGCAGGCCATGCTCACCAGCACCACGCGCCCGTCCAGCCGCCCCTGCAGCCACTCGCCGAAATGCCCCGACACGCGGATCACACACCGCCCCCGTTCACGCAGCGCACCGCCACAGGCCGCCCCTGCCACACGCCCAGCCGGCTCACAGACAGCGGCGCGACCTCGAAGGCCAGTGCCCCCGGCACCGTCCCCAGCGCCAAGGCCAACCCTGCCCGGATCACCCCGGCATGCACCACGACGGCGACCTTGCCGACCGCCTCGGCGCTGCGGCAGGCCGCCAACAAGGGCGCCTCCACCCGCACGCAGAGATCGGCGAAACTCTCGCCCCCCGGCCAGCGATGCGCCGCCAGCGCCGCGCCATCCAGAGGCCCCAGATCCGGCAGATCGGCCAGCGCCGTCCCGTCCATCTCGCCGAAATCCTGTTCCCACAGCCGCGCGTCCTGCGCCACCTCCATGTCGGGAAACAACGCCTCGGCCGTCGCCACACAGCGCAGCGCCGGGCTGGCCACCACGGCGGCCACGGCAGGCAACCCCGCCCGCACCCGCGCCACCGATTCCGCGTCCAGACGTGCCGGGAAATCGGTCCGCCCGGCCAGCACGCCGGGGACCGCGACAGGCGCGTGTCGTATCAGGATCAGTTCCGGTCGCTTGTCGGCCATGCGCCCTTTTGCCCTTCGTTTTCAGCTTTTCAAACCACGGCGAACCTGCTTTTTCACGACGCCATGGAAAAGGCCATGGAAAAGTCATTCCCCAGAACCACCCTCGTCACCGGCGGGGCGCGGTCCGGGAAATCCGAACTGGCGGAGCGTCTGGCGCTGCGCCCGACCGGCCATGCCGTCTATATCGCCACCGCCGAGGCCTGGGACGACGAGATGCGCGACCGCATCGCGCAGCATCAGGCCCGCCGGGGCGCGCAGTGGTCCGACCACCCCGCGCCGCTCGATCTGGTGCAGGCGCTGGACGCTACCGATGGCGACAGCCCGCGTCTGGTGGACTGCCTGACGCTCTGGCTGACCAACCTCATGCTGGGCGGCCACGATTGGCGCGCCGCCGCCGAGACCCTCGCCGATGCCCTGCCCCGGCAGACTGCCCCCGTGATCCTCGTCACCAACGAGGTCGGCGCAGGCATCGTCCCCGAAAACAAGCTGGCGCGCGAGTTCCGCGACGCCGCAGGCTGGCTCAACCGCCGCGTGGCCGAGGTGTCGGATACCGTCTACCTCACCGTCGCGGGCTGCCCGATAAAGGTGAAACCCCATGACTTCGCTCTCTGACCTGACCACTCTGGCCGACGTGGCCGCACTGGCCGACACCCTGCCGCAGGCCGACGCCAAGGCCATCGAGGCCGCCCGCGCCCGCCAGGACAGCCTGACCAAACCGCCGCGCGCGCTGGGGCGGCTCGAAGACCTCGCCGTCTTCATGGCGGGCTGGCAAAAGACCGACCGCCCCTCCATCGGGCAGGCGCAGGCGCTGGTCTTTGCCGGGAACCACGGCATCTGCGACAAGGGCGTGAACCCCTTCCCGCAAGAGGTCACGGTCCAGATGGTCGCCAACTTCCAGAACGGCGGCGCGGCGATCAACCAGCTGTGCCGCGCGTCCGGGGCCGACCTCGACGTGGTGGCGCTGGATCTGGACAAGCCCACCGCCGACTTCTCCGAAGGCCCCGCCATGACCGAGGCCGAGGTGCTGGCCGCCATGCAGGCCGGGGCCGCCGCCATCCCGCCCTCCGCCACGGTGCTGATCCTCGGTGAAATGGGCATCGGCAATTCCACCGTCGCCGCCGCGCTGGCCTCTGCCGCCTTCGGGGGCGAGGCCGCCGACTGGGTTGGTCGCGGCACGGGATCGGACGAGGCGGGCAAGGCGCTGAAGGCCCGCGTGATCGAGCAGGGCCGCGCCCTGCACGCCGACGCGCAGGGGCTGGCGCTGCTGACCGCCTTCGGTGGCCGCGAGCAGGCCGCCATCTGCGGCGCTGTCCTCGAAGCCCGCGCGCGCCGCATCCCCGTCATCCTCGACGGCTACATCTGCACCGCCGCCGTGGCACCGCTGTTCGCCGCTAACCCCGCCTTCCTCGACCATTGCATCGTCGGCCACCGCTCCGCCGAGCCGGGACATATCAAGCTGCTCGACGCCATGGGCAAGCAGCCGGTCCTGACCCTCGACATGGCGCTTGGCGAAGGCTCCGGCGCGGCTTTGGCCCTTGGCGTGCTGCGGGCGGCGCTGGAATGCCACAACGGCATGGCCACCTTCGCCGAAGCGCAGGTTTCCGGCGGATGAGCGCCCCCCGGCGGCTGGAGGAACTGCGGCTGGCGGTGATCTTCCTCACCCGCCTGCCCGCTGGCCGCCTGTCCGATCCCATCCCCGACCTGTCGCAGGCCCGCTGGGCCTTTCCGCTGGTGGGTCTGGCGGTGGGCGGTATCACGGCGTTGGTCTGGCTGGCTCTGACCGCGCTCGGGATGCAGCCCCTGCTGGCCGCCGCCCTGACGCTGGCGGCGCAGGCCATGACCACCGGCGCGCTTCATCAGGACGGGTTGGCGGATGTGGCCGATGGTCTGGGCGGCGGGCGCGACCGCGCGCACGCCCTTGAAATCATGCGCGATTCCCGCATCGGCAGCTATGGCACGCTGGCGCTGGGGCTGACCACGCTGATCTGGGTGCTGGCGCTGGCGCAGGTCGAACACGCGGCTTGGGCGCTTGTGGCGCTGGCCGTCACCAGCCGCCTGTGCATGACCATCGTCCTGACCGAACTGCCCTCAGTCCGTGACCAAGGCCTCGGCCAATCCGCCAGCGACGGCAGGCGGCCCTACCTCGTCGGCGCGGCCTTCGCCGCCCTGCTCCTGATCCCCCTCGGCCTGCCCGCCCTCGCGGCCCTTGCCGCCATGGCCCTCGCCACCGCCTTCCTCGCCCATCGCGCGCTGAAACGCATCGGCGGCCAGACCGGCGACGTCTGCGGTGCAACCCAACTGCTGTCCGAAACCGCAGGCCTCGTCGCCCTCTCGCTGTGCTAGGCGTTCACTCTGCGAACGCGCGACAAAAAAGTTTACTCGGAAACATTTCAACGGATAGAGTAAGGCACGACTCGGGCTTTGGGAGGGGCCGGACCGGATGCCGCTGCAAGAACGGCAAAGGCCCGCCGAGATGCTCCCTCACCCGCCGCGACAACGCGTTTTCCAGGGAGGAGAACTATGGAACGCCGTGATTTTCTGAAGGCCGCCGCCGCAGGCGTATCGGTCATCGCCATCAACCCCACCGCCGCGCTGGCCAACACCTCCATGCGCATCGCGACCTGGGTGCCGCCGCAGCACCACCAGAACGCCGTGACCCTGCCCCGCTGGATCGAAGCGGTAAAGGAAGCCTCGGGCGGTGCGATCAACCTCACCGTGGACCCGGCGCCCATCGCCAGCCCCCCCGAGCAGTACAACATCGTGCGCGATGGCGTGGCGGACATCGCCTATCACGTGGCCGCCTACACCCCCGGACCCTTCGAAGTGGCCCGCGGCGTCGAAATGCCCTTCCTGTCCCCCAACGCCGAGATCGGTTCGATGGCGGCCTATGACTGGTACGAGCGCAACATCGGCTTCGACACCGAATTCCAGGACGTGAAGGTCCTGACCATCTTCGTGCACGGCCCCGGCGCCATCCACTCCAAGATGCCGATCACCACGCTCGAGGAACTGCAGGGCGCCAAGATCCGCGTCGGCGGTGGCGGCGTGAAGATGGCCGAGGCCCTGGGCGCCGCGCCCGTCGCCATGCCCGCCAGCCAGGCCTACGAGGCGATCCAGAAAGGCGTGGCCGATGGCGCGATGCTGCCCTGGGAATCGATCAAGGGCTTCCGCCTGGGCGAGCTGGTCAACCACCACACCGAGATCCCCGGCGGCCTCTACACCACCTTCTTTGCCGTGGTGATGAACCGCGCCAAATGGGACGCGCTGTCGGACGAGGACAAGGCCGTGATGACCGACCTCGGCGGCATCAAGGGCGCGCAGATCTTCGGCAAGGGCTGGGACGACGCCGACGCGGCGGGCAAGGAAGCCCGCGCCGCCGATGCGACCATCACCGTCCTGTCGGACGAGGAAACCGCCCGCTGGGCCGAAAAGGTCGCCTTTGTCGAGGACGACTGGATCGCGCTGGCCAACGAGCGCGGCCATGACGGCCAGGCCCTGCTGGACGACCTGAAGGCGACCATCGCCAAGTTCGCCCAGGGCTAAGCCACGACCCCTGTTCCCGGCCCGGCGTCGGGGGCAGGGCTGACGCCCCTTGTCAGGCCGGGCGGACCACTCCCCCGCCCGTCCCCTTCACCTTCTGACTGCGCGGCGAGGCCGACCCGCCCGCCGCTCCGGGAACTTGCCCATGCAACGCCTCGCGCGCACCCTTTCCTACGGGCTGGCCGCCGTCTCCGGTGCCGCCCTCATCGCCGTCATGGCGCTGATGTTCGTCGATGTCATCGGGCGCTACCTGTTCAACAACCCGCTCACCGCCGCCGTCGAACTGATCGAGCTTCTGATGGGCCTCGCCCTCTGCTTCGGCTTTGCGCTGACCGCGCTGAGACGCGGCCATATCCGCGTCGACCTCGTGACCCAACTGGCCCCGCGCCCGGTGCAGCGCCTGCTGGACTGGGTCTCCGACGCCACCACGCTGGCCTTCTTCGTGGTCGTCTGCTGGAAGCTGTTCCAGAAGGCCGGCCAGACCTTCAGCGACGGGATCTTTACCCAGATCGTCGGTATGCCGGTGTTCCCGGTCGTCTACCTCATGAGCCTCGCCGCCGCCGCCGCCGTCGTCACCTGCGCGGTGCTGCTGCTGAAACCATCCGCCGGAGGGCCGTCCGCATGACCCATATCGGCATCTACGCCTTCATCGCGCTCTTCCTCATGCTGATCGCCACCGTGCCGATCGGTGTGGCCATGGCCATCGCCGGGGTGGGCGGTCTGGCCGCGATCATCGGCTTCAGCCCCGCGCTGTCGCTGTTCGGCACCACGGTCTACGAGACCACCGTCACCTATTCCCTCTCGGTCGTGCCGCTGTTCGTGCTGATGGGGGCCGTCGCCGCGCGCTCGGGCCTGTCGCGGGAATTGTATGACGTGTTCAACGCATGGCTCGGGCGGTTCCGCGGCGGCCTCGCCATCGCCACCATCGGCGCTTGCGGCGCCTTCGCCGCCATCTGCGGATCGTCGCTGGCCACCGCCGCCACCATGTCAAAGGTCGCCCTGCCCGAGATGAAGCGCCTCGGCTACGCCGACAGCCTCGCCACCGGATCGGTCGCCTCGGGCGGCGTCATCGGCATCCTGATCCCGCCGTCGGTGATCCTCGTGCTCTATGGCATCCTTACGGAAACTTCGATCGGCGACCTGTTCATCGCGGGCGTGATCCCCGGCCTGCTGACGGTCGTGGTCTTCATGCTGGTCATCGCGGGCCTGACCGCGATCCGACCGGACCTTGGCCCGGCAGGAGAACCCACCACCTGGTCCGAAAAACTGCGCGCCCTCGGCCGCACCTGGGCCATCCTGCTGCTCTTTGCCATCGTGATCGGCGGCATCTATTTCGGCGTCTTCTCCCCCACCGAAGCGGCGGGCATCGGTGCCGTCGGTGCCTTCGGCATCGCCGCCCTGCGCGGACGGCTGACGTGGGAAACGGTCAAGGACAGCCTGCTGGAGACCGTCCAGACTTCGGCCATGATCTTTACCGTGCTGATCGGGGCGATCACCCTGAACAACCTGACGATCTTCTCCGGCATCGCCGGGGCGCTGGGGGGCTTCGTGTCGGGCCTCGACATGTCGCCCACGCTGGTCATGGCGGTGATCCTGCTGATCTATCTCGTGCTTGGCTGCTTCCTCGATACGCTGGCGATGATCCTGCTGACCGTGCCGATCTTCACACCCATCGTGACGGGTCTGGGCTTCGACCCGGTGTGGTTCGGGGTAATCGTGGTCATGGTCGCCGAACTGGGTCTCATCACCCCGCCCATCGGCATGAACGTTTTTGTCATCAAGGGCATGGCCCCGGACGTGAAGCTGACCGACATCTACGCGGGTGTGCTGCCGTTCGTGCTGGGACAGGTGGTGCTGATCGTCTTCGTCTTCCTGCTGCCCGAGCTGGCGCTCTGGCTGCCCGAGACGGCCAAGGCGTTCCAATGAGGCCGCTGTTTGACGCGCCGCCTCTGATCCACGCCTTCGACGTCACCGTGGACCTGGCCCCCATCATGGAGATGGGGGCCGGTCGCGCTGGCAAGCGGCGGATCATCCCGATCATCGGCGGCACGGTGACGGGCGAGCGGGTGACGGGCCGAGTCCTGAACCTAGGCGCCGACTGGCAGACGATCTGGGCCGATGGCACAGCGGAACTGGACACGCGCTACGCCATCGAAACAGACGACGGCGCGGTGATCGAGGTCATCAACTACGGCCGCCGCTTTGGCCCGCCCGAGGTCATGGCCCGCGTCGCGGCAGGCGAGGACGTGGACCCGTCCGAATACTACATGCGCACCCATTGCCGTCTGGAATCGGGCGATCCGCGCTACGCCTGGATCAACGCGCCCTTGTTCCTGTCCACCGGCGGACGGCGGGCATCCTCGGTGGTGATTTCCTTCTACCAGATCGGCTGAGGGTTACGCCTTGGCGGTTGGTCTGGAGGGTTTCGCTTTGGCTGCGCAAAAGCGACTGGTCTGAAGAGTTTCGCTTTGGCGCAGCCAAAGCGACCGGCGCGCCCCGGTGGGGCGCGCAACGCCCCCGCGGGGCGTTTGGGGGCTCTGCCCCCACACCCCCGAGGTATTTTCATCAAGATGAAGGAGGGGCCCGACGCAGGGCCTGCGCAACAAGTGCTCCTTGGGGCCGCCGGCGTGGAAATCGCATTTCCCTTGCTTCGGAAATGGTCTAACTGCGGGCCATGCGGATCGTCAGAGACTACCAGTACACACAGGCCCAGGACCGTGGCGCGAGCGCGGCCATCGGCAATTTCGACGGCGTTCACCTTGGCCATCAGGCGGTGATCGACCTGGCGCGGCAGGCGGTGCCCGGCGCGCCGTTGGGCGTGATGACCTTTCAGCCGCACCCGCGTGAGTATTTCGCGCCCGATGCCCCGGCCTTTCGGCTGATGAGCGCCGAGGCAAAGGCGGCGCGGCTGGAGAAGCTGGGGGTCGAGACCTTGTACCAGCTGAACTTCAACAAGGCGTTGGCCTCGCTCAGCCCGCGCGAATTTGCCGAGCGGGTGATCTGCAAGGGGCTTGGGCTGGTCAATGTCGTCGTCGGCTCGGATTTCTGTTTCGGCAAGGGGCGCGCGGGAACCGTGGCAGACCTGCAGGCCTTTGGCGCCGAGATGGGATTCGGCGTGACCGTGGCAGAGTTGATTGAGACCAACGGGTTGGTCGTCTCCTCCACCGCGATCCGCGAAGCACTCTCCGAGGGGCGCCCACGCGATGCCGCTGCCCTGCTGGGCCACTGGCACCGGATCGAGGGAGAAGTCATCGGCGGCGAACAGCGTGGCCGCGAACTGGGCTATCCCACCGCGAACATGTCCATTGACGGCCTGCATCCGCCGCGTTTCGGCGTCTACGCGGTGCTGGTGGACGTGCGCGACGGGCCGCACAAGGGCAGCTACCACGGGGCGGCCTCGGTCGGTGTACGGCCGATGTTCAACGGCGAGGTGCCGAACATCGAAACCTTCCTGTTCGATTTCACCGGCGATCTGTACGGCGCGACGCTATCGGTCGCCCTGGTCGATTACCTGCGGCCAGAGCTGAAATTCGACGGCTTGCAGGCGCTGATCGACCAGATGGATGCAGATTGCGCGCAATCGCGCGAGATCCTGAACGCCCTATGACCGACCCCATCGCCAAGCCCGACCTCGCGCCCCGTTTCTGGGAGACCAAGCGTCTCACCGACCTGTCCAAGGACGAATGGGAAGCGCTGTGTGACGGCTGCGGCAAGTGCTGCATGAACAAGCTGGAGGACGAGGAATCCGGCGAGGTCGTGCTGACCCGGGTCGCCTGCCGCCTGTTCGACGACGCCACCTGCCGCTGTGCGCAATACGACATCCGCCATCAGTTCGTGCCGGAATGCATCGTCATGTCACCGGCGAACATCCCGGCGAACCTCTACTGGATGCCCGAGACCTGTGCCTACAAGCTGCTGTGGAACGGCAATCCCCTGCCCGCCTGGCACCCGCTTCTGACGGGCGACCCGGACAGCGTGCACGCGGCCGGCGTGTCGATGCAGGGCGTGACCCTCCCCGAGTTCGAGGTGGACGAGGACGACTGGGAAGACCACATCATCGAAGAGCCGTTGGGCTGAACTTTGCCTGCCCCCGGCACGGTCGGGTAAACCGGAACATCGCCGGAAAGCCATTCCTGATAGACTGCCTGCATTGCATTTCAACTCACGCAGGTATTTCCCATGTCCAATCTCTGGTGGCACACCCACCGTCAGTTGCAGCGCGGATCGCGCGGCGATGACGTCGCAAAGGCCCAGAAGGCCCTGAATTCCTTTTCCGTCGTCTCGCCGGATCTCGTGCCGGATGGCGATTTCGGCCAAAAGACCCACGACGCGGTCGTGGCCTTTCAACGCTTGTTCGATCTTGAACCGGATGGCATCCTTGGCCCCGTGGCACAGACCAAGCTGCTGGGGGGCAGCTACCGCTTTGAGCTGGCGCAGCCAGACCTGGTTTTTCAGGGAACGCAGTTCCTGTGCTGGGCGTCGTGTCTCCAGTCCGTGCTGGGGCGCGACTGGTCCGGGCGGCCGCGCCGGACCAAGGAGCAGCTGGTGGCGGAATACCCCGACGACGTGACGCAGGACGGGCCGGAGACAGGCGGGATCTCCGTGGCGGCGTTCCGGTCGCGCGTCGGGACCGATTATCGGTTCCGCGAGGTGCTGGTGGCCGCCGATCACACCATCGAGCAGGTGTTCCGGGCGCTGCGCAAGCGCGTGCCCCTGCTGCTGGTGACGATGGACGCGCCGGGCGGGGTGTTCCACGCCTGCGTGGTCTACGGGGCCAAGGTCACGGTCAGCAGCAGCGCGTTGATGTTGATGGACCCGCTGGGGATGTATCGCACCGAAGAGATGTTCGCGGTGAACGCCCACCACCGGACAGGGTTCTTTCTGCCCGACGAGGTGACATTGTAAAGACGGCCAGTGCCGTGGCCGAAAATCTGTCCCGGTTGCGCCTGCCCCGCTCCCGTGGTTGCATCGCGCCCGATAAGGGAGATCCGCAATGTACCTTGCATCCGACAACACCGGTCCGATCCACCCCAAGGTCATGGAGGCGCTGGCGCGGGCCAACACCGGCTATGTCCACGGCTACGGCAACGACCCCGAAACGGAGGCGGCGAAAACCGCCCTGCGCGACCTCTTCGAGGCCCCCGAGGCCGAGGTCTTCCTTGTCCCCGGCGGCACGGCGGGCAACGCGCTGGCGCTGGGGACCATGGTGCCGCCGTGGCAGGCGGTCTATTGCTCGGGGCTGGCGCATATCCATGTCGACGAGTGCAACGCGCCGGAGTTCTACACCGGCGGGGCCAAGATGGTGGCCACCGATCCGGGCGACATGGTCACGCCCGCGAGTCTGCAAAAGGCGCTGGGATTCTGGAACACCGGCGACGTGCACCAGCCCTCGGGCGGGGTGCTGTCGCTGACAAATGTCACCGAGCGCGGCAACACCTACACGCTGGACGAGATGCGCGCCCTTTTCGCACTGGCACATGAGCACGGCCTGTCCACCCATCTCGACGGCGCGCGATTCGCCAATGCCTGCGCGAAACTGGGCTGCACCCCCGCCGAGATGAGCTGGAAGATCGGCGCAGACGCGGTGACCTTCGGCGGGACAAAGAACGGCTGCATGGCGGTCGAAGCCGTGATCTTCTTCGATCCCGACAAGGCGCGCGGCATGGCCTTCCGCCGGATGCGTGCCGGGCACCTGATGTCGAAACACCGCTTTCTGGCGGCACAGATGAATGCCTACCTGGCGGAGGGACTCTGGCTGGAACTGGCGAAAAAGGCCAATGCCACCTGCGCGCGGCTGGTCGAGGGACTGACGGCGCTGGGGGTCGAAGTCACCACGCGCACCCCTGCCAACCTGATCTATTTCCACCTGCCGCTGCGCCAGCACGAGGCGCTGCTGGCCTCGGGCGCGGTCTATTACCACATGCCCGAACCAGGCGACGGGCCGGACACATCGGTGCGCGGACGGCTGGTCTGCGACTGGAACCTGTCCTTCGACCAAATCGACCAGTTCCTGCAAAAGACGAAGGCGGTCCTTTAAGGGACCGCCTTGCGCCTCACGGAGAGTGAGAGAGAGAGTTGGTTCCGCCTCAGTTCAGCTGGAAGTGCAGCTCGTAGCTGCCATCCTCGAACGCGCCAAAGAGGTCGGGAATGTCGGGATGATCCACCGGCTGACCAGAGTAATCGGCGATCAGGTTCTGCTCGGACACGTAAGCCACGTAAAAGCTTTGGTCGTTCTCTGCGAGCAGATGGTAGAACGGCTGCTGCTTCTCCGGGCGCTGCGCCTCGGGAATGGCGTCGTACCACTCTTGTGTGTTCGAGAACTGAGGGTCCACATCAAACACGACGCCACGAAACGGGTGCTTGCGGTGCCGGACGACCTGTCCGAGGTGATATTTTGCGCGGGTGCTAAGCATGTGCTCTACCTTTGTCATACCCGAGTCTTAGCGGTTCCAATGGTTGCTTGTCCAACTTTTGACACGGATTCGCCAGAAACACACTGTGGAAAGCGCCTTAACAGTCCGCATTTCGGGCAGACCGTCCCAAGGACACAATTTCCGGCGGTGAAATGCCTTTCACCGAAATCGTGATTTAAACTCGCGGCACGTTCGGGTAAAATAACAGTCAAACAATAAACACAATGACGCGAGAGGCATATGAGCAGACTCTTTCGCGCGCTGGTGATCCTTCTTCTGGTGGCCTCCTGCGGTGGCGGGGGCGGTTCCGGTACGTCGCCCGACAACCTGGACAACGCCTGTTCGATCCTCCAGCAGCGCCCGACCTATTACCGCGCCTTCAAGGCAACGGAACGCAAATGGGGCGTGCCCGTGCACGTCCAGATGGCGACGATCTACCAGGAATCCAAATTCGATTCCGATGCGCGCACGCCGCTGAAATACTCTCTGGGCGTGATCCCCATGGGACGGCAATCCTCGGCCTTCGGATACAGCCAGGCGCTGGATGGCACGTGGAAGGAATACCTCGCCTCATCTTCGGCCCGCCGCGGCGCACGGCGCGACGACATCCGCGACGCCACGGATTTCATGGGCTGGTACATGAAGCAATCCGCCGACCAGCTGGGCATCCCGATGTGGGACGCACGCAACCATTACCTTGCCTACCACGAGGGCCGGACGGGCTATCGCAAGGGCACCTACAACGCAAAGGCATGGCTGCTGCGGGTTTCTTCCGAGGTGGGCCAGAGAGCCATCACCTACCAGAACCAGCTGCGCAGCTGCCGCAACGCCCGCTGACACCTCCAGCGCCCGCCCCACCCGGCGGGCGCTTTCAGTTTCGCGCCCCCGCCCCTGCTTCATCTTGATCCAAATACCCTCGGGGGAATCGCTCCGCAGGAGCGATGGGGGCAGAGCCCCCTCCCCGCCCGCAAACGCGATACCTAAACCTCAGGGATGTCCCAGCTTTGACCCGGCTCCAGCGCGCGGAACACCTCGGGCGATACCTGATGACGCGCCAGCGCCTCGGCCAGCGCATCGCGCGGCGCAGTCCGCGCCTCGTTGGTCAGCTGGATGGTGCCCCAGTGGTGGCCGATGGCATGCGCCGCGCCTGCCAGCTTGAAGCCCCGCACGGCCTCGTCGGGGTTCTGATGCTGGTCCTGCATGAACCAACGCGGATCATAGGCCCCGATCGGCAGGATCGCCGCCCGCAAAGGCCCGAACCTGTCCAACCCCGTATAGGGCCGCCCGTCGTGAAAGCCCGTATCCCCGATATGCAGCACCGCCCCCATCGGCCCGGTCAGCACGAAGGCCGCCCAAAGCGCCATGGACCGATCCCCCATCCCCCGCGCCGACCAGTGATGGCAGGGCGTGGCGTGGATGGTCAGCCCCTTGAAGGCGGCGGATTCGCCCCAGTCCAGCACCGTCACCGACAGGCCGGTCGGTGCCACCAGAGCATCGTTCCCCAGCGGCGTGATGACCTGCGGGTCATGCGTGGCCTTCAGGCGGTGCAACGTGGCGATATCCAGATGGTCGTAGTGGTTATGCGACAGCAGCACGAGGTCGATCCGGGGCAGGTGCTCGAACCGCACGCCCGGCGCGACAGACCGTTTCGGCCCGGCAAAGGACAGCGGCGAGGCGCGGTCCGACCACAGCGGGTCCGTCAGGATATTCAGCCCTGCCGTCTGGATCAGCAGCGTGGCATGCCCCACCATCGTCACGGTCAGGTCGTCCACCTGCGCAGCGGGCTTCACCGGCGTGACCGCCACGTCCTCGGGCCACTCCGCCGGTTTCGGGCCGAAGCGCCAGCGCAGGATGTCGCGAAAGCCCTTGGGCGTCTGACCTTCGGGGTTGAAGAACCGAACCCCGTCGAAGTGGTCGCTGACAGGGCCGTCGTAATAGCGGTTGGTCTTGCTGCGCATGGTGGCGGCGGTTCCTCCGGCAGCGCCGAGGCCCAGAAGGCCCGCAGCGGATTTCAGGACAGTGCGGCGGTTCATGAATGTCTCCGGTTGCTGTCCGTCACATAGCCCATGCCCGCCCACGCACAACCGCGCGGGCGGGCTATCACTGATGAAGAATCCTCATCAATTCAGGGCAGATTTTCCGGCCAGATTTTCCGGCCAGTATCCCCGGCCAGACTTTGAGGCCAGACCTTGAGGCCAGATTACTGGCGGTCGGGCAGGAAGGCGCTCAGCGGCAGCTGGGTCTTTTCCAGACCGCCCAGCACCACGGTCGTCTTGGTGCCGTCGCCATCGGTGATGATCCACTGGCGCAGTTCCACCGGGTTGGCGGTGAATTTCATCTGGATCGAGCCGTATTCAGGCCGCTTGGGGTCCTGCGCAGTGACGATCGTCGCGGTCCCGTCATAGCTGTGCCCCGTCACCATGCCCGCCGTGCCAAGGTTCACGTTCCGGGCAAGAATGATCGACAGTGGCGTCTGGTTCAGCGGATAGGTCTCGGGCTGGCCGCCCAGCTTGCGGTCGATGATGTAGACCGCCCCCGAGGACACCAGCACCAGCCCACGTTCGGGCGGGTTGTAGTCGAACCGCGCCTTGCCCGGACGGCTGATGGCGATGCTGCCGGTCGAGATCGTGCCATCGGCGTTGATCTGGGTGAACGGGCTTTTGACCGTCTGAAGCGTGTTCAGGTACTTCGAGATCTGGTTCAGCGACAGCTGTTGCGCCGCTGCGGGCAGGCCTGCAACGATCAGCGCAAGGGCCATGACCGGGGCGGCAAGAAACGTGCGAAACATACGGGTCCTTTCGGGTCAGTGTCGGACCTCATATGGCATGGCAGGCACCGTCATGCGATATCAAGACCGTTTCAATCAGATATCGGCGGCCATCTCCCGCCGATCAAGGCCCTTGCTCCGGACCTCGGGGGCCAACGCCCCGCTGGTCAGGCGGTTCCGACAAATTCTTTTGGCCGAAACGGGGGCACGCGGTATGGTGGCGAGATTGATTTTCCAGACCCATTAAGCATTGCACCCTGAATGAACCAGTCCACATGAACCAGATTGCGCCCTACCTGTCCCGCCTCCCTCCGGCCCTGCGCCGCGCCACCTTGCTGTGGGATTCGTGGCGGGATGCGCCGGGCATGACACCTCCCTTCTCGCGGATGCAGCTGGGCGAGATCACCGATCTCGGATTGGCCGTGAGCATCAGCGAAGCCCTTCGCTCTGACCCGGACAGGGACGTAGAGGATTTCGTTGTCATCTATCTGTCTCCCCGCGTGCGCGGGCTCGGCCTGGACAAGGCCGAGGGCAAGCGCCTGTCGGAACGCCCGCACACCCGTCCCGGCAGCCCGACCTTCGAGGCCAGTCGCGCGGCGGTCCAAAGCGGCATGGCGCAATTCTTTGATGCGTCCGGCGACAAGGGCATTCTGGGCTATCGCAGCCTGCTGGGTGTCGCCCTGCCCTTGCGCGGCAACGAAGGCGCGACCGATTTTGCCATGACCGTCGTGGATTTCGAGCTTTAAGGGTCAGCCCCGCGGCGCGGTCGGCAGGATGGTCAGGTCGTAGGTCACGTCCTGCAGGGGCTTGGCAAAGGGCTTCTTGGTATCGGGTGTGCCGACGCGAAAGCTGATGACGTGGCGGCCCGGCGGCAGCGGGCGCAACATCATCCAATAGCCATTGGTGGCCGAGGGATACATCGGCGCCACCCCGGCCTCCGGGGCCATGCGGGCCGTCAGGTCAAAGCATTTCTCGGGGGCAATCCGGTGCTTTTCGGGCAGCGGGACAAGCGTGCCGTCCACGCGGATCTCCATGACGACAGGCGTGTCGGCCACATGGGCCGCGCTGCGCCGCGCCTC
Organism: Sagittula sp. S175; assembly: GCF_049800975.1. Lineage (NCBI taxonomy): Bacteria > Pseudomonadati > Pseudomonadota > Alphaproteobacteria > Rhodobacterales > Roseobacteraceae > Sagittula > Sagittula sp. S175. The sequence continues at coordinate 21,406 of NZ_JBNAGB010000005.1, read as the reverse complement.
GGCGCAGGTCAGCGGGCGCGCCGGGGCGGTGGTGTCGTAAACGCTGGTCACCGGAAAGAAAAGGTGCCGCCCCGCCGGAACGGTGCAGCGGCGGCGCTGCGCCTTGCCGCTGATGGCGTTGGACAGATACCAGACCTTGTCGCCCTGATCGCGGGCGCAGGCCTGCCCCGTGGGGTCGTCCTGCGGGCTTTCACCGCGCGGCGCGGACATGGCCCATTGCCACCAGTCGTTGGCGTAAAAGCCCTGCGTATGCCCAGCCACGGCCTCGTTCAGGGGCACGACATAATCCGCCACCGGAAAGGCGGGTTTCGCGGCAGGCTTTGCCGCGACCGTTGCCGGAGCGATTTCGGCGGCCACGGGGCGTGGCGCCTGCTCGGTCGAGGAGGTCGGCGAGATCGCCATGACGGCGGTCGCCGCGGCGATCACTGCGCCGAAGGAGTAGAACACCTGCATCCTTGTCCCTTTCCGGGGTGCGGCCCTGCGACTCTTGGCCCGTTATGCCTGTTCCGGCACGAGGATCTCGCGCTTGCCGACGTGGTTGGCCGGGCTGACGACGCCCTCGTCCTCCATCTGCTCCACAAGGCGCGCGGCCTTGTTGTAGCCGATGCCCAGCTTGCGCTGGATGTAGGAGGTCGAGCACTTGCGATCCTTGATGACGATGGCGACGGCCTGATCGTACAGCGCATCCTCGCCGCCGGTGTTGCCACCGGTATTGAGGCCCAGCACCGCGTCGATGTTGTCGGCCTTCTCCTCGTCCGGACCTTCGACGACGCCACCGACATAGTCCGGCGGGCCAAAGGCCTTGAGGTGGTTGACGATCTCCTCGACTTCCTCGTCCGAGACAAACGGCCCGTGGCAGCGCGTGATCTTGGCTCCGCCTGCCATATAAAGCATGTCACCCATGCCCAGCAGTTGCTCGGCGCCCATCTCGCCCAGGATGGTGCGCGAATCGATCTTCGACGTCACCTGGAAGGAAATCCGGGTCGGGAAGTTCGCCTTGATCGTGCCGGTGATGACGTCCACCGACGGACGCTGCGTCGCCATGATGAGGTGGATGCCGGACGCCCGCGCCATCTGCGCCAGACGCTGGATGCAGGCCTCGATTTCCTTGCCCGCGACCATCATCAGGTCGGCCATCTCGTCGACGATGACGACGATGTAGGGCATCTTCTTGGGCACGATTTCCTCGGTCTCGAACACGGGCTCGCCCGTCTCGTCATCGAATCCGGTCTGCACGGTGCGCGAGAACATCTCGCCCTTGTCCTGCGCATCCTTCACGCGGCTGTTGTAGCCGTCGATGTTCCGCACGCCCATCTTGGACATCTTGCGGTAGCGGTCCTCCATCTCGCCCACGACCCATTTCAGCGCCACGACGGCCTTCTTCGGGTCGGTCACCACGGGGGACAGCAGGTGCGGGATGCCGTCATAGACCGACAATTCCAGCATCTTCGGGTCGATCATGACCAGACGCAGGTCCTCGGGGGTCAGCTTGTAGAGCAGCGACAGGATCATGGTGTTGATCGCCACCGACTTACCGGAACCGGTGGTCCCGGCGATCAGCAGGTGGGGCATCTTGGCCAGGTTCGCCACAACTGGGTCGCCGCCGATGTCCTTGCCCAGCGCCAGCGGCAGCTTGTGGTTGCCATCGCCAAAGTCACGGCCCGCGAGGATCTCGCGGAAGCAGACCATCTCGCGCTTGTCGTTCGGCAGTTCGATACCGATCACGGAACGGCCCGGAACGGTGGACACGCGGGCGGACAGCGCCGACATCGACCGCGCGATGTCATCCGCCAGACCGATCACGCGGCTGGCCTTCAGACCCGGAGCCGGTTCGAGTTCGTACATCGTCACAACGGGGCCGGGACGGACGCTGACGATCTCGCCCTTCACGCCATAGTCGTCCAGCACGCTTTCCAGCATCCGCGCGTTTTCCTCGAGCGCCTCGTCGGACAGGACGTGGCGTTCGATACGGTCGGGCGACATCAGCAGGTTCAGCGGCGGAAGCTCGTAATCCGGCTGGTGGTCGTCGAACTTCAGCTTGGGCTGCGCTTCAAGCTGGGCACGGGTGGACAGCTGCACGGGCTTGCGCACCTGCGGCTGCACGACCTTCTTGGGTTCCGGCAGGGCCACCCCGGCGCGCAGCACCGGCGCGGCGGGTTTCGGCATCGGCGGCGCGGGGGGCACGGTGGCCTCCTGCTCGGCAGCAAAGGACTGTGCGTCGTACTCGTCGTCGCCGTAATCGTCGCCATAATCGTCAAAGTCCGAAAGGTCGGCGTAGGCCTCTTCCATCTCGGCTTCGGAATAGCGCGGCAAGGTCTGGTGCTGCGGTTGGTACTGCGGCTCGTCCTGCGGCGCAGGCTCAGGCGCGCGCATGACGGGCGCCTGCATCGCGGGCGCGTGCAGCGCCGGAGCGGCGGGAATGTCCATGCGCGGCGCACCCAGCGTCGGCGCGGCGACGGTGCGCGCCATGGCGGCGGTCAGCGGCGGTTCCGGCGGCAGGGCGACAGCCATGGCCGTCAGGGGCGGCTCGGAGGGCAGCGCATGGGCGCGCGGTGCCGCGTTGAAGATCAGCGGCTTCGGCCCATGGCCGCGCCCCTTTGTCAGGGGCTTGGTCGGATCGGGCTTGTGCGCCGTCAGGGTCGGCATCTCGGGGCGGCGCGCCTTGACCGCATGGGCGATCTTGGCACTGATGCGGTCCGGGCCCGGCGCATTGACGTCGTGATCCATCAGGTTCTCGACCAGCTCGGGTTCCGGCAAGGCATCCGGTTCCGAGCGGCGGATCAGCGAGGGCATGCGCGACAGGAACCCGCCCTTCTCGGGCTTGGCCGGAGCGGGGGCGGTCAGCGCGGCATATTCCTCGTCATCCAGTAGCGGGACATCCAGCGAGTCCTCTTCCATGGCAGGCATCGCGTTCATCGGCGGCACGGCGGCGCGGCGCACGCGCGGGGCGGCGGGGATGGCCTCGTGCAGGGTAGCCTGCGCCTCGGCCTGCGCGGCACGGGTGGCGCGGCGCTCGGCGTTCCTTTCCTGCATGACGCGGGCGGCGCCCATGGCCCCGGTCAGCGCACCCGACGCACCCTTGCCGGTCAGGCGCAGCAGTTGCGCATAGGTCATGACCACGCCCACCATCAGGAAGCGGCCAAGGAATTTCAGTTCCGACATGGTGAAGCCCAGGACAAAGGCCCCCATGGCGAGGATCCCGCCCCCAAGCAGCAGCATCATCACCTTCAGGCCCACGGCGGGCGACAGCGGCAGCGCGGTCAGGAAGGACCCCATCACCATGTCACCGAACAGCCCGCCAAGTCCAAAGTGATGCGTCCAGCCATCGCCATGCGGCAGGCCCGAGGCATAGATCGCGCAAAGCGCCAGCCAGATCGGCGCAAAGATCAGACGCGAGAACGCGCGGCCTTCGGTCTTGTGCATGGCAAAACGCGCGCCCCAGACCAGCAGCACCACGGCCAGCGCCCAGGCACCATTGCCGACGATCATGAACAGCGGCGCGGCGATATAGGCCCCGATGGTGCCCAGCCAGTTCTGCACCGGCGCATCGGTGGCGGACAGCCACGAGGGATCATCTGGCGAATAGGACGCGATCATCAGCGCAACGGCGAGACCCAGCACCCCCAGAACCAGCCCGATCAACTCGCGCGAGCGCTTTTCCAGCGCCTCGGCGGTGGTCGAGTCCAGCAGCGGGTCACGCTGCCGGTTGGACTGGTTGATCTGATATGATGCCATTGTTCCGCCTCGTCTTTTTATCGTTATCGGTACAGTGTGTCCCGGATGAGGGTCAGGCCCTCGCGTGTTTCGTCATAAGGCGCGACCATCGCCACGCGGATGTATCCATGGCCGGGGTTCGCGCCCGCCACATCCTTGGACAGATAGGCGCCGGGCAGCACCCGCACGCCGGTCTGCTGCCACAGGTGCAGCGTCGCCGCCTCGCCGTCCGGCACCGGCAGCCAGAGGAACATGCCCGCCTGCGGGCTGAGATAGCCCGGGACATGCCCCAGCAATTCGTCCGCCATCTCGTATTTCGCGCGATACAGCGCGCGGTTCTCGGTCACATGGGTCTCTTCGGCCCAGAGCTTTTCCGACGCGCGCTGGATCGGCAGCGGCAGCGGCGCACCGGCATAGGCGCGCAGTTGGCGCATGCGGGCGATGGTCTCCGGCCCACCGGCGACAAAGCCAGAGCGCAGGCCGGGCAGGTTCGACCGTTTCGACAGCGAGTGGAAGGAGACCACGCGCTCGGGGTCAATTCCCATATCCTTCGCCACTTGCAACGCGCCCACGGGCGGCGTGTCGCGGTAGATCTCGGCGTAGCATTCGTCCGCCATGATCTGGAAATCATGCTTTTCCGCCAGCGCCAGCAGGTTACGCCAATAGGACTCGTCCGCCATGACGCCCTGCGGATTCGCCGGAGAGCAGATGTAGACGGCGGCGGTGCGGTCCAGCACCTCCGGCCCCACGGATGCGAAATCCGGCAGGTGGCCGGTCTCGGCGGTGGCAGGGACGAACCGCGGCTCTGCCCCCACGGAAATCGCCGAGATCATGTAGACTTGGTAGAACGGGTTCGGCATCAGGACGATGGGCCGCTGGCCGTTCTTCGCCTCGGGGATCAGCGCCATCCCGGCGTTGTACAGCCCCTCGCGCGACCCGTTCAGCGCCATGACCTGCGTGTCCGGGTCGAGCATCACGTCGTAACGGCGATAGACCCAGTCGCGGATCGCGGCGCGCAGCTCGGGCGTGCCTTCGTTCGGCGGGTACTTGCCGAACTCATGCGCATGGTTGGCGATGGTGTCGGTGATCCAGCCCGGAAAGGCGTGCTTCGGCTCTCCGATGGACATGTGACGCACCGCGCCGCCCGGCGCATGGACGTCGAGAAGCGCCCGCAAACGCGGGAACGCATAGGCCGGTAGGTTCGAGAACCGCTCGGGGAACATGGTCTAGCTCTGATCTGCCTCAAGTGCCGGGTCGTTTGCCGCCCGACGATTGGCGACAGGATACGGAATTTCGGGGCCGTCTGTCCAGAATCTTGACGGCCCCGCGGCACTCTGTGGCTGGAAAGTGACAATGAGGGCGGGCGGTTGACCTTGATCGTGGCTAAGTCAGGCCCTGAGGGCCTGTTCCGCCGCATGGGCCAGACGCAGCAGGCGATGTTCGCCCATGGGCGAGCCCATCAGCGACACCCCGCAGGAGGGCGTCTTCGTCGGCAGGGTCACGATGGCTCCACCCAGCAGGTTGCCGATGCGGGTGTTGCGCAGGGTGCGCAGGTTCTCCGTGACGTAGTAATCGCCCTGCTCCATCAGCTTCGCCTCCTTGGCGGGCAGGTTCGGCGCGGTCGGGCAGATCACGGCGTCATAGCTGGCGGTGGCGCGCTGCCACTCGGCGCGCACGGCGTGCAGGTGCTGCCAGGCCGCCTGGAAGGTCGCGCCATTGTGCGCCGCGCCGGATTCGAAACGCTCGCGGATCGGTTTGAACATGGCGTCGGGATTAGCGGTGATGGCATCGCCCCATGTGGCCCAGGCCTCGGTCGTGTAGAGCATGGCGCTCTCGCGGTGAGGGCGCTCGATCTGCGGGAAATCCAGCGGGACGATCTGCGCGCCCGCATCACGCAGGCGGTCGAGCGCCTCCTCGTAGGCGCGGGCCGGGGCCTCGTCGAGGTCGTCCAGAACGATGGTGCGCAGCGCGGCAATGCGACGGCCCTTGAGGCTGGCGCCCCGCAGGTCGGGGGCGGCTGTGCCCTCCATGGCGGACAACAGCAGCGCGGCATCCTCGACGGACCGACACAGCGGCCCGACGGTGTCAAAGCTGGTGATGAGCGGCACGACACCCGTCAGCGGCAACCGCCCCGTAGTCGTCTTCAACCCCACCAGATCGTTCCAGCAGGCGGGCAGCCGCACCGACCCGCCCGTGTCCGACCCGATCCCCGCCGGGGCGAGGTCAAAGGCGACCGAGGCCGCCGCCCCCGACGATGACCCGCCCGCGACAGCCTCGGGATCATTCACGCAAGGTGCAGTCGCCGTCACCGGGTTCAACCCAAGGCCCGAAAACGCCAGCTCCGACATATGGGTTTTCCCAAGGCAGACGAGACCGTTCAACGTCGCGCGGCGCAACACCTCGGCGTCACGCTCCGGCACGCGGCCTTTCAGCAGGGCCGACCCGGCCTCGGTGGCGACGCCCGCCGTGTCATAGAGGTCCTTCCAAGAAATCGGCACGCCGTCCAGCGGATGCCGCCGCAACCCCAGATTCGCCCGGGCGCGCGCCGCCTCCGCCTCGGCCATGGCGCGATCCTCGGTCAGGCGCGCATAGATGCGGTCCCGCAAAGGATGCGCATTGATGGCGTCAAGGTACGTCCGCGCCAGATCGACCGGGTCCGCCTCGCCCCGCTCCACGGCGCGGCCCAGCTCTGCGGCGGTGGCTTTGGTCCAGTCGGTCATGTCAGGCGCTCCCTTGTGCTGCGCGCAGACGGTAGCGGCGTGAAATCGCATGGACAATCCCGAAGACGCGCCCATATTCGCCCCCATGGAACACGATCTGATCATCGTGGGCGGCGGCCTCAACGGCCCCGCCCTGGCGCTGGCAGCGGCACAGGCCGGCCTGTCGAGCGTCGTGCTGGACGCCCTGCCCCGCGCGGTACGGGAAACCGACGATTTCGACGGGCGCGGCTATGCGCTGGCCTTGTCCTCGCAGCGGATGCTGAAGGGGCTGGGGCTATGGGAGGCGCTGGCGGATCAGGCGCAGCCGATGCGGCAAATCAAGGTCTCGGACGGGCGCGTGGGCGACGCGCAGGTCTTCCTCGGCCTGCATTTCGACAGCGCCGAAATCGAGGAAGGCCCCATGGGCTATATGCTGGAGGACCGCTTCCTGCGGCGCGCGTTGATGGCGGCGGTGGACGCCTGCGCGCTGGTGACGGACCGTCCCGGCGTGCGCGTCGTGGCACAGGAGGCGTCGCCCGAAGGCGTCAGCGTCACGCTGGACACGGGCGAGGTGCTGAGCGGCCGCCTGCTGGTGGGCGCCGACGGGCGCGCGTCCGGCACGGCACAGCGGGCGGGCATCCGCCGCACCGGCTGGGGCTACGGCCAGACGGCGCTGGTCTGCGCCATCGCCCATGAGAAACCGCATGACGGCTGCGCACATCAGCTATTCATGCCGCCCGGGCCGCTGGCGATCCTGCCCTTGACGGGGAACCGCTCGTCGATTGTCTGGAGCGAGACGGACGACCGCGCACAGGCGATCAACGCGCTGTCGGACGAGGATTACCTGAGCGTGTTGCGCCCCCGCTTCGGCGACTTTCTGGGCGAGATTTCCCTTGCAGGCAAACGCTTTACCTATCCGCTGAACCTGACGCTGGCGAACAGCTTCGTCGGCCAAAGGCTGGCACTGGTGGGCGACGCGGCGCATGGGATGCACCCGATTGCCGGTCAGGGCCTGAACGCCGGACTGCGCGACGTGGCGGCGCTGGCGCATGTCATCAGCCACGCCCAGCGGCGCGGCGAGGACTTTGCATCGGACTTCGCGCTGGAGCGTTACCAGTCGTGGCGGCGCTGGGATACGGCGACGCTGGCGGCCTCGACGGATCTGTTCAACCGGCTGTTCTCGAACGACAACCCGCTGCTGCGCGCGGCGCGCGACATCGGCATGGCGGCGATCAACGCAGCCCCCACCCTGCGGCGCGGATTCATCCGCGAGGCGGCGGGGCTGACCGGCGACCTGCCCGATTTGATGAAGGCCTAATGAAGACCTGTGCTGTCCACGATCCGGACACCCCAGACCTGAACACCAACGAAAACCGTCCGTAGCACCCCGCGCGGGCGGTTTTCGCATACCAATCACCCCCAGAAACCATCCACAATATGGACAGAAAACAAGCCCCCTTCCCCCCCGGGCCAACCCATGCTTAGGTGCCCGAAAACCGGGAGGGTATACCAAATGAAAACCGCCATCGTCACCGGCGCCGCCCGCGGCATAGGCCTCGCCACCACCGACCTGTTCCGCGAAATGGGCTGGCAAGTCGCCATGGTCGACCGCGACCGCGAGGAACTGGAAAAGGTCGCCGCCGAGCGTGACAACATCCTTGCCGTCTACCGCGACGTGTCGAACCCGCAGGACGTCAACTCCATGGTCCGCGAAACGCTGGACTGGGGCGGCCGCATCGACGCGCTGGTGAACAACGCGGGCGTCGCGGAATTTGGCCCCGTGGCCGACTGCACCTTCGAGATGTGGCGCCGCGTCATGGAAACCAACCTCGACGGCGTGTTCCTCTGCACCCAGGCCTGCAGCCCGGCGCTGCAGGAAACCTCCGGCGCCATCGTCAACATCGCTTCGATCTCGGGCCTGCGCGCCTCGACCCTGCGCGTGGCCTACGGCACGTCAAAAGCCGCCGTCATCCAGCTGACCAAACAGCACGCGGCGGAACTGGGCGAACACGGCGTCCGCGTGAACTGTGTCGCCCCCGGCCCGGTCAAGACCAAGCTCTCGGTCGCGGTCCACTCGCCCGAGATCATCAAGGCCTACCACGACGCCATCCCGCTGAACCGCTACGGCAGCGAACGCGAACTGGCCGAGGTCATCTGCTTCCTCTGCTCGGACAAGGCCTCCTACGTCTCGGGACAGGTGGTCGCGGTGGACGGCGGCTTCGAATCCACCGGCGTGGGCCTGCCCGCCCTCAGGACCTGACGCCACCCTCTCCTTCATCTTGACAGAAATACCGCGGGGGAGTCTGCGCGGCAGGCGCAGACGGGGGCAGCGCCCCCACCCGCCTTGCGCGGCACGCGCAAGGTCACCAAGACGCGGCGCCAGCCGCGACCGCGTGGCAATGCAAAAGGGCGGGGAAATCCCCGCCCTTCACCGTTCCACGGATCACGTCGTCACTTGATGCGCTGACCGTTCGCCAGAACATGGCCCTGCTCGTTCACCACGATGGTCGACGACGCCGTATCCGGCTCCGACCCCGGCACGGTGAACATGCCCAGCATCATGCGCGCGCCCATGGCGTCCTGCTCCTGAACGAAACCCATCTGGATAAGCTTGTCGATCACGCCGTTGATGCCGGAGATCTCCAGCTTCACCTCACCCTCCGGACGCGGCAGACCGTCAAAGCTCTCGAGGTCGGTGTTGTCGAAGGTAAACGCCCCCTCGCCCAGGATCTGCGCGCCGATGGCCTTCACCACCAGATCGCTCAGCGTGACCGAGTTCAGCTCGCCCGGCATGGCCTCGCCCGTTTCGACCTTGGCCATGTCCTCGGGGTTCATCAGGCTGACGAAGGGCGTGACCTCGGCCTCGATATTCGCGCCGATGGTGGCGGGATCACGCGGCAAAACCTGGCCCGGATCGAAGATGTTCCACAGCATGTCCGCCATGGTGAACTCCGCCAGCAGGATCGAGAAGGACGCCGGCACCGGCTCCTCGGACTTGGCCAGCGGCATCTCCAACGCGAAACCGGCCTCGCCAAACTGCGCGTCGATCGGGAAGGGCATATCCGGCACCATCATCGATACGGTCTGCCCCAGCGCGGACACCGCGTAGGTCATGGCCTGCGGCGACATGGCAAAGCTCAGCTCGCCACCGGTCGACGACAGCTTGCCCGTCACCACGTCCGACCCGTCCTGGAAATTGAACTCGGTCTGACCGCCCTGATGGGTCATGGTGGCGTCCATCTCCATGCCGGAGGCAAAGATATTCGCAGGGTCGGAGAAATCCGCGTTTTCGGGGATCACCGAGGTGCCAGCAGCGGCAACGCCCTTGACCATGCCCTTGGCCATGGCCATCTCGTCTTCGGTTTCCGGGTTCTTGAAGAAGACGTCATAGGACATGTCGCCGTAGGTCATTTCCTGCGCGATGGTCTGCACGCCGTCTGCCACCGTCACCTTGGAACTGCCTGACACCGGCCCGGCGGTGATCTCGCCGCGCATGACCTCCGGCGGAATCGACTCGCCCTCGACCGTCAGCCCGGCCAGTTTGAAGCCGAGCGTTTCGGCCTCGTAGGTATACAGCATGTCCGTCTCGGTGCCCGAGACGTTCAGCAACATCCCGCTCTGCACCACGTCAAAGGCGACCTCGATGGACTCCGCGTCCTCTGCCGTGAAGGCCACGACCATCTGGCCCGTCCCCGGCAGGGTCACATCGACCGACCCGTCGCCCTTCGCGGTGTAGGTCAGGTCCGGCATGGTAAAGGTCGCGGTGCCGTCCTCTTCGGGGATGGCCATGGTCATGGTGATGCCGGAAACGGTCAGCGTGTCACCCGCCGCATCCTCGGTCGCCGTGATCTCGTAACCGAAGCCCTGCATGTAGGCTTCGAGGTTGTCCCAGGCCTGCTGGGGCGTGATATCCGCAAAGGACGGACCCGCCATGGCCATGAGGGCCAGTGCGGAAACAGAAGAAACCCGTGTCATAATGTACCTTTCTCGTGAGGCTCAAATAATCTGCCCTCAGTGTTGCAGTCCCTCGGGCAGGGTCAAGGGGCTGGATTCCATACTAGGGCTCCTTTACCACCGTGACGAGACCGCAAGGGGGATAAGTGATGGATTTGACAGGCAAGGTTGTGCTCATCACCGGCGCGAGCCGGGGCATCGGCGCCGAGGCCGCGCGGGCCTTCGCGCAGGCCGGGGCCAGGGTGGCGCTGGTTGCACGGGGGGCCGACGCGATTGCCGACCTCGCCGGAGAGATCGGGCCGAACGCGGTGGCGATCCCCTGTGACATTTCCCGCTACTGGGAGGTCGAGCAGGCTGTCGCCGCCTGCATCCAGGCCCACGGCGGTCTGGACATCCTGGTGAACAACGCGGGCGTGATCGAGCCGATCGCGCATATGGCCGAGGCCGACCCCGACGCCTGGGGACAGGTGATCGACATCAACCTCAAGGGCGTCTTTCACGGCATGCGCGCCGCGCTGCCGGTGATGCTGGACCAGGGCCATGGCACGGTGCTGACCATCGGCTCGGGCGCGGCGCATGGCCCGGTGGAGGGCTGGTCGCAGTATTGCTCGTCCAAGGCGGGCGCGCTGATGCTGACGAAAATGGCGCACAAGGAATATGGGACGCGCGGCATCCGCGCCATCTCGCTGTCGCCCGGCACCGTCGCCACGCAGATGCAGCGCGAAATCAAGGCCTCGGGCATCAACCCGGTCAGCCAGCTGGACTGGTCCGACCATATCCCGCCCGAATGGGTGGCGCGGACGCTGGTCTGGATGTGCGGGGCCGAGGCCGACGGCTTCCTCGGCGACGAGGTATCGCTGCGCGACGAAGCCATCCGCGCCAAGGTCGGTGTCGCATGATCCGGCTGGACAAGGACGGCGACCTCTGGATCGCGACCATCGACCGGCAGGACAAGGCCAACTCGCTGACGCCCGAGATGCTGGAACGCCTGTGCGAGATCGCCGAAGACGCCCGCGACGCGCGCGTTCTGGTGCTGACCGGCGCGGGCAAGGTGTTCTCCGCCGGGGCGGATCTGGACGCGGCCCGGGCCGGTCTGGCCACCTCCCCCCTGTGGGAGCGCCTCTCCGGCGCCATCGCCCGCCATCGCGGCCTGACGATCTGCGCGCTGAACGGCACCGTGGCCGGTGGCGCGATGGGCATGTTCCTGGCCTGCGACCTGCGCGTCTCGGTGCCGGGGGCAAAGATCTTCTACCCGGTGATGAAGCTCGGTTTCCTGCCGCAACCCTCCGACCCGATGCGCCTGGCGGCCCTCGCGGGCGTGTCGCGGGCCAAGATGATCTTCATGGGCGGCGCAAAGGTCCCTGTCGAAGAGGCGCAGACCTGGGGCCTGATCGACCGCATCACCGACGACCCGCTGAGCACGGCACGCGAACTGGCCGCCGACACGCTGGCCGCCACGCCCGAACACGCCGCCGGGATCAAGGCCCTGATCCGCTGAGCGCCGCGCTCTGGCCGGCCCCGGCAATCCCGATCCCGCGCGGCTCGGCCCGCCCCCGCTGCCAGCGACCGTCCGGTCCGAGCGCGGTCGCCGTCTGCCTCCGACATCAACACCGTGATCTGCCCCGCCCGACGTCCGGCAGATTCACGGTAATCCGGCCAAACGCATCAGCACCGAAAGGCCCGCGTCAAAGACATGCGCCTGCCGGTCAGCGTATGGCGCGGGGACCACGCTTTTCAACGTTTCACTGAACGCCCTCAAATTTTGCGTTTGCAACTCGGCGGGATTGGTTTGCTCATGCTGGCCAACTGCCATGCCGGCTTCACGGTATGCCTGCCTCGTTCGACCTTTGCGCATCACAGCCTGATACTAATCCGGGTGATGCACCCTCGTGCGGGCATCAGCCCCCCGAATACTTGCACCGGGAAGACGCAGGGACGGCGCCTCGCTTCATCTTGATACAAATACCGCGGGGGAGGCCCGAAGGGCCGGGGGCAGAGCCCCCTCGCGCGCCCGACGGGCGCGCGGATCGACTTGGCGCAGCCAAGGCGAAATCCCTGCCAAAGCTGTTTTACCAGCACCCGATGCGTTGACACGACTCGGGCGTTTTGTTTACGTGTGAACAATATCGGCGCCAACGATGGCGCGACGGGAGGACATCATGGACACCAGCGAAACGCTCGTCACTTACGAGCTGCAAGGAAATGTTGCGCTTATCGGCCTGAACCGGCCAGCAAAGCGCAACGCCATTTCCGACCGTTTCGTCGAGGCGATCCACGACGCCGTGCAACGCGCCCAGTCCGAGGCCAAGGCCGCCGTGATCTTTGGCCATGGCAAACACTTCTGCGCCGGGCTGGACCTCGCGGAACACTCTGAAAAGCCGCTGTTCGAGGCGGTGAAGGGCTCGCGCCGCTGGCACGCGGTGTTCGACGGCATCGAGCGCGGCACCATTCCCTTTGTCGCGGCGATCACCGGCGCGGCCGTGGGCGGCGGGTTCGAGCTGGCGGCCTCGGTGCAGATCCGCGTGGCGGACGAAACCGCGTTCTTTGCCCTGCCCGAAGGCCAGCGCGGCATCTTTGTCGGCGGCGGCGGCTCGGTGCGGATCGCCCGGCTGATCGGCGCACCGCGCATGGGCGACATGATGCTGACGGGCCGCGTCCTGAAGGCCTCCGAGGCCGAGGCCTGGGGCGGTGTCAGCTACGTCGTCCCCGAAGGCGCGGCCATGGAAAAGGCCGTGGCGCTGGCGCAGCAGATGGCCACCAACGCCGAGTTCACCAACTACGCGATCATCAACGCCCTGCCGCGCATCGCCGACATGTCGTCCGAGGACGGGCTGTTCGCCGAATCCATGGTGGCGAGCCTCGCGACCATGACCGACGACGCCAAGGACCGCCTTCGCGCCTTCCTCGAAAAGCGCGCGGTCAAGGTGCAGGACCCGAATGCCTGATCGCGGCGACCAACTGGATTACGGGCAGTTGGGGCATAGCCTCGGCTTCCTGCTGCGTCTGGCGCAGCTGCGGAGTTTTGCGAACTTTTACAAAGACATGGGAGAGCTGAACATCCGCCCCGGCGAGATGACCATGCTCTTTGTGCTGGCCGAGAACCCCGGCGTCCGCCAAGGCGTTCTGGCCAAGGCCCTGCGCATCAAGCGCGCGCATATGACCAAGATGGTGCACGGGATGGAGTCCGAAGGGCTGGTCACCCGCACCGTGCCTGCGGATGACAAACGCTCGGTCGAGCTGTGGCTGACCGAGGACGGCGCGGCGCGGGTCGAGGCGGTGCGTCCCATGTTCGAACAACACGAGGCCCGTCCCGTCGGCGATCTGTCCGGCGCGGAAGTGGCCGAGCTGAAGCACCTGCTCCGGCGCTTCATGGGGATGGAAAAGAGGTAAGGCATGACGGATCGGGTGTTGATCGCGGGCGGCGGCATTGGCGGCTTGGTGATGGCGCTGACGCTGCATCAGATCGGCGTGCCCTGCGTCGTCTTCGAAAAGGTACGCGAGCCGCGTCCTCTGGGCGTGGGCATCAACATCCAGCCCAATGCCGTGCGCGAACTGTTCGATCTGGGGATCGGGGCAGAGGCGCTGGACCGCGTCGGTGTGCCCGCGCGCGAATGGGCGCTGGTGGGCCTGAACGGCAACGACATCTACGCCGAGCCGCGCGGGACCGAGGCAGGCTATGACTGGCCGCAATATGCCGTGCATCGCGGCGCGTTCCACATGCTGCTGCTGGACACCTTCCGCGAACGCGCCGGGAAGGATGCCGTGGTCACAGGCGCGGCGGTCACGGGCTACACGCAGGATGCGGACGGCGTCACCGTCCAACTGGAGGGCGGGCGCGAAGAGCGTGGCACGCTGCTGATCGGCGCCGAGGGCATCCACTCGCCGGTGCGCGCCCAGATGCACCCCGACCAGCCGCCGATCCATTGGGGCGGCGCGGTGATGTGGCGCGGCACCACGCGGGCCAAGCCGATCCGAACGGGATCAAGCTTTGTCGGCCTCGGAACCCACGAACACCGCATGGTGATCTACCCGATCTCGCATCCGGGCGAGGACGGTCTGGCCACGATCAACTGGATCGCGGAACTGACGCTGGATGCATCGCAGGGCTGGCCCGAGGACTCGTGGTTCAAGCAAGTGGAAATCGAGGACTTCGCGCATCATTTCGAGGCCTTCAAGTACGATTGGCTGGATGTACCCGCCATGCTGCGCGCAGCGGACGTCGCCTATGAAAACCCGATGATCGACCGCGACCCGCTGCCCTTCTGGTCTCAGGGACGGGTGGCACTCATGGGTGACGCGGCCCACGCCATGTACCCGACCGGCTCGAACGGCGCGTCCCAGGCGGTGATCGACGCGCGCACCCTCGGCGCCGCGCTGCTGGCGCATGGCGTGACACCCAGGGCGCTGGCGGCCTATGACGACAAGCTCTCCGGCCCGGTGGGGCAACTGGTGCTGCGCAACCGCGGCGCGGGACCGTTCGGCCTGCTGAACCTCGTGGACGAGCGCTGCGGCGGAACCTTCGACGACATCGAGGCGGTGATCCCGGCAGAGGAACGCGCGGCCTTCATGGCGGGCTACAAAAGCGCCGCCGGTTTCGCCAAGGACGCGCTGAACGCCGCGCCGCGCACCATCCCCGAGGGCGCAAAGGCCTGATTTTGGCCTTTCACTCCCGAGCGTTCGCGGCCACCTTGGGCCCAAACGAACAGGGAGTATCGAACATGCTGCGACGCAAGCTGGGGGCCGAGGGGCCCGAGGTCTCGGCGCTGGGAATTGGCGCCATGTCCTTTTCCAACTTCTACGGCCCGGTGACGGTGGACCAGTCGCACGCGGTGCTCGACGCGGCGCTGGACGCAGGGGTCGACCACATCGACACCTCGAACGTCTACGGCATGGGCGTGTCCGAGACGACCATCGGGGAGTGGCTGAAAAAGCGTGGCGGCGAAAGCCCTTACAAGATCGCGACCAAGGCGTCGATCACGCGGGATGCGGACGGCAACCGCTGCTACGACAACTCGCCCGAGCATCTGGAACAGGAACTGGACGGCAGCCTGAAACGCCTCGGCGTCGATCGCGTCGACCTGTTCTACATCCACCGCCGCGACCCGAGGTTCGAGATCGAAGAGGTGATGGAGAGCCTGCTGGCCCTGCGCGCCAAGGGCAAGATCGACCAGATCGGCTTTTCCGAGATCGCGCCGACCTCGCTGCGCCGCGCCGCTGCGGTGGCGCCGGTGGCGGCGGTGCAGTCGGAATACTCGCTGCAGACGCGCCTGCCGGAACTGGGCCTGATCCAGACCTGCGAGGCGCTGGGGACCGCCCTGGTGGCCTTCTCCTCGGTCGGGCGCGGCCTCCTGTCCGACACACCGCCGCAGCCCGGGGCTTTCCCGCCAGCCAGCTTCATGGGCTCGAACCCGCGCTTTTCGGGTGGCAACCACGAACGCAACCTCGCCGCCTCCGAGGCGCTGCGCGATCTGGCGCGCGACGTGGGCGTGCCGACGGCGACGCTGGCGATTGCATGGGTCCTTGGGCAAAGCCCGTCCATCCTGACCATCCCCGGCACACGCAGCACCGCCCACCTGTCGGAACTGCTGCAGGGCGCGGAATCCACCATGGACCCGGAGCTGCTGCTGGAAATCGAAAAGCGCCTGCCCGTCGGCTGGTGCCACGGCGCCCGCTACTCGGACGAGCAGATGAAGGGCCCGGAACACTACTGCTGAGACAGGACCGCGCGCCGGACCAAGGCGCGGCTTTTCCCTTCATCTTGATGAAAATACCTCAGGGGCGTGGGGGCAGCGCCCCCACTGTCGCGCAGCGCGCGACAAAATCAAGCCCGGTGCGGGGGCAGCGCCCCCACTGTCGCGCAGCGCGCGACAAACTCAAGCCCGGTGTGGGGGCAGAGCCCCCGCTGTCGCGCGGCGCGCGACAAACTCACGCCCGGTGTGGGACAACGCTCCCATCCGTCCTGCACAGCATCACACCTCATCCGGGCGTGCGATCCATGACAGACAGCAGCGTGATCGGGCGGCTGAACCCGGCAGCCTTCAACCCGGCGTACGCTCCGCCCATCCGGCAAAGACCTTCTCCAGCGCCACCACCACGTAGTACAGGACGATCCCCAGGAACGCCAAGGCGATCAGCACCGCGAACATCAGCGGGTAGTCCGAGTTGGTCTTGCCGCTGTCGAACAGCGCCCCAAGGCCGCGGCCGTGGGGGGACACGATCTCCATCAGATTGGTGCCGATGAAGGCCAGCGTGACCGAAACCTTCAACGCACCAAAGAACTCCGGCAGGGTCTTGGGCAGGGCGATCTTCCAGAAGATCGTCGTCTGCGAGGCCCCGAGCGAACGAAGAATGTCGCGATACTCCGGTTCCAGCGTGCTGAGGCCGATGGAAATGGACACGGCGATCGGGAAGAACGAGATCATGAAGGCGATCAGCACCGTGTTGAAGTCGTGCATCCCCACGAACATCAGCGCGATGATCGGCACCACCGTGGCCTTGGGGATCGCGTTGAACCCCACCAACAGCGGGTACAATGCATCGCGCATCGTGCGCGAGAAGCCCATTATCATGCCCAGGACGACACCCACCACGATGGCCAGCGCCAGCCCCACCACCGTCCGCCACAGCGTCTGCCAGCCCATCACGAGGAACAGCTCCCAGTAGCGCGTATAGGCAGGCAGCAGGTCCGACGGCGAGGCCATCTTGTAATTCGGCCAGCCCATGACCCAGACCAGCAATTCCCAGAGCATCAGGAAGATCACCACCGCGATCACCGGCGTCGCCACCTGTTTCAGCTTCATGCCGCATCCTCCGCCTGAACGCGGCCCTGCGCGATCTCGATCTGGTGGCGCAGCACGTGCAGCATCTCGGCGGCCTCCGGCGTATACAGGTGGTCCAGGTCACGCGGCCCCGTATCGGGCACATCCAGCACGAATTGCGTCCGCGCAGGGCGTCCCGACAGCACGATCACCTGATCCGCGAGGAAGATCGACTCCCGCAGGTCATGGGTGATGAGCACCCCGGTAAAGGGCTCCTTCTCCTTCACCCTGTGCATCGTCTGCCACAGGTCCTCGCGCGTGAAGGCATCCAGCGCCCCGAACGGCTCGTCGAGGATCAGCACCTCCGGCGAGTGCACCAGCGCCCGACACAGCGACGCCCGCTGCCGCATCCCGCCCGACAATTCCGACGGGCGCTTGTCCTCGAACCCCGACAGCCCCACCAGCGACAAGAGATACCGCGCGCGGTCCTCCTGCTGCGCCTTCGTCAGCTTCGTCGGCACGATCTCCAACGGCAGGATCACGTTCTGCAGGATCGTCCGCCACTCCAGCAACACCGGGTTCTGGAACGCCATCCCCACCGTGTTGCGAGGGCCCTTGACCCGCTCGCCATGCAGCCAGACCTCGCCGTGATCGGGCTTCATCAGCCCGGCGACCAGCCGCGTCAGCGTGGATTTCCCGCAGCCCGACGGGCCGACCACGGCGCAAAATCCCCCCTCGGGGACCGACACGTTCAGCCCGTCCAGCACTGGCAAAGGCCCGTTCTGCGTCTGGTACGCGTGCCGGACGTCCTTGATTTCTATGAGATTTGACATGCCTGCCCCCAAACGCCCCGTGCGTCAGAAAGCCGGACGCCACGGGGACGCCCGGCGGTAGGGTGGGTTTTCAACCCGCCATCACTTCAACGCAAAGCCACCTTCGGGCAGGAACCCGCTGTCGAAGTAGGCTGCCGCATCCGGCGCGTTCTGGAACTCGTAGGTCAGCTTGATCTGCTCCAGCGAGTTGGCAAAACGATCGGCGTCAATCCCGCCAAAGCCGTTCGCCGTGGTCCAGTCCGTCACCACGTTGGTGTCGATGGCCAGTTGCAGACGGCGCTGTTCCAGCTCCGCATCCGCCGCCGGGTTGCGCTCCAACAGGCTGGCCGTGGCGCCCGCCGGATCGGCAATCGCCGCCGCCCAGCCCTTTGCCACCGCGTCGAGGAAGGCCTTCACCTCCTCCGGGTGCTCGGCGGCGAACTCGGTGTTGACGATGATCGCATTGCCGTACAGGTCGACGCCATTGTCCGCCATCAGGATGGTGGAAATGTCATCCTCCGGCACGCCCAGACGCACGAGGTTCAGGAAAGACGAGAACGAAAACCCCGTGACCGAGGCCACCTTGCCCTCCGCCAGCATCGGCTCGCGCGTCGGGAAGCCCACCGGCTCCACGGTGATCTTCTCCATGTCCAGACCGTTCTCGGCGGCAAAGATCGGGAACTGCGCCCAGGCACCATCGGGGGGCGGCGCGCCCAGCACCTTGCCTTCCAGGTCCTTCGGCGCTTCGACGCCCAGCGACTTGCGGCCCACGATGGCAAAGGGCGGCTTGTCGTAGACCATCATGACCGCCGTGACCGGCGCGCCGGGGTTCTGGTCGAGGAACTTGATGAGCGAGTTGATGTCGGCAAAGCCCACCGGGAAGGCCCCCGTGGCGACCTTGGGGATCGCGTCCAGCGACCCCTGCCCCGCGGTCACTTCGACCGTCAGGCCCGCGTCCGCGAAATAGCCCTTGTCGATGGCGGTGAAATAGGGCGCGGCCGGACCTTCGAACTTCCAGTCGAGCGCAAAGGGCATGGCGGTTTCGGCGGATGCGGTGGTGGCCAGCGCCAGCCCCATCAGGCCGATCATGTGACGTGTCAGCAAGGTGTTCTCCCCGTGTCAGATCTTGCGGCCCCCATTTCGATCCCTGCGCGGGACCTCCGACAGTGTGACGCCGGGGACCTGCAAAGCCCGATGGCGGCATTGTTCAGTTTTTGGGCAACTTCTCCATGGGCGCCCTGTTTTTGAACACTATCGGGATCGGGGCATGAAACAGGCCCCTTGTTGACCGCACAACCACGCGGCGAAACGCCCGATCCGACGCCCGAGTCGCCCCGGATTAACGCCCTGTTCACCGTTGGTCTCCGTTCCGGCCGGAAATCACCCTGTTTCCGGCCGGTTCATCGGTAACAGCCATGGTATAAACATAAATATCGGCTGAATCCCTTGTGGTGCGCTCAGGCGCGCCCACAACATCTGCCCGTTGCGTTAACGGCGCACGCCGCCTTTCCGCAACGCCCGCCGTATTAACTGAACAGCCGTTCACGCAACACCACCGCACGCCCGTTGCGGCTTTCGAAAACAATTCGTTAACGGTGGGTATCCTGACTTCCATCTGTCCCCACAGGCTGTATCGTGAGCGCGATTGCATGACGCGGCCCGATCGCACGCCATAGAACAGACAGGATTTCACATGTCCGACGCATCCTCGGCCAAGAAGGCCAAGATCACCTCCGCCAAGGATTTCATCGCCTCCCAGACCACGCCGCAGGCCAAGGTCGAGGCAGAGGCCAAGGGCACCCAGCAGACCACGGCCAAGACCCACGCGGCGATCCAGGACAACCCGTTCTTCAAGATCATGCTCGACGACGCCGCCACCCCGCAGGAAAAGCTGGAGCGCGTCACAAAGGCCCTGACGTTTACCGACAACCGCGCCGAGGCAAAGGCCAACCTCGAGGCCTTCAACGCGTTCAAGGAATACCTCCAGTTCGAACGCAAGCGTATGGCGCAAGAGATCATCGCGCTGACGGACACCGAGGCATTTGGTGAATTGAAACAAGTGTTTGAGGACATCAACACGGCGCTGCTGACCTTCGAGGACAAGATCGGCCCGCTCACCGACATCGTCGATGCGGTCTATACCCTGCGCATGAACGGCGTGACCTTCGACATCTTCCAGGAGCTCTTGCAGGAGCGCGAGGACGAGAAGAAACGCGAGAAGGAAAAGGCGCAACTGCGCGAGGAAATGGAGCAGGTCGAGCACGACATCCGGGCGATGAAGGCCGAAAACGGATTCCTGAAGGAAGACCGGTCGTTCTTTGGTTTCGGCGGGATCAAGCAGACCGCGCAGGACAAGATGGCGCAAAACGACGTGGCCATCGACGACGCCACCCGCAAGGTTCAGAACATCAAGACCCGCATCACCGAGCTGTCGCAAAAGCACCCCGAAAGCGAGAAATTCGCCGAGTTTGCCGAGGAAAAGGCCAAGCTCAAGGAGCTGCTCGACATCACCTCCGAGGAGCACAAGGCCCGGCAGGAGGCGCTGGTCAGCTCGGCGCAGGACTTCATCAACACCACCGAATCACGGGTGTCGAGCGTGCTGGGCCACTTCGACAGGATGAACGGCCAGATCGACAATCTGGACGAGGCCAATTTCACCATGCGCTCCATGTACGCCATCCTCAACGACGCCACCAAAGAGGTCGACACCGCCAACGAGGCACGCCGCGCCGAGATCCAGGCAAAGATCGCAAGCGCCGAGAGTGACTTGGAAAAACTGGGACAGGAGCGGCTGGAACGGGACATCAACGCCTATGTCGCCAACCTCGGACGGTCCTCGGTGGACACGACCTCGGTGCTGGCGGAACTGACCGCCTCCGGCCACCGCATCCACTCGATGAAGGAAGCCAACGAACAGCAGGTCGCCAAGACCCGCCAGCTGCACACATCTGGTGTGGCCGGGGTGGCTGACCAGCTATCCACGGTGTTGCAGGCGGTATCGGCGGCGGCGCTTGGGGAAAGCAGCGAGGCGGCCAAGATTTCGCTGGAGCGGATGAACCGCACCACCTCGGAACTGGGCCAGCGTGAGGTCATCCGCGTGGCCCTGGGCACCAAGGAGATCAACGCCGAGCTCTCCAGCGCCCTCTCCGAGCTGTCGGAATACGGCGAAACCATCCGCGCCGCCACCTCGATCACCCGCGAAGGTCTGTCGGAGACCAAGTCCCTCCTGGCCGAGATCGAACGCAAGACCGCCGAAACCCAGGCAGCGGTTAAGGAAAGCCTGTCGGTCGCGGCGGACGTCACGGGCGGCAAGGGCGGCGTGCGCTCGCCTTCGTCGGAGGAGGTCGCGGAAGAAACTGACGCCCGCCAGGCCCCGCCGAACCCGTTCAACCTCGGTTCATCATGAGGGGTTTCGCTTTGGCTGCGCCAAAGCGACCGGCGCGGGGGGGGGGGGGGGGGGGGCGGGGGG